>NZ_BAAGSP010000017.1:0-69237 GCF_054782375.1 Yaniella soli | reverse complement strand
CACACCAAACGGTGGATGATTGAGCGCACCAACTCCTGGCACAGCCGCGGGTTTGGTATCTTACAAGTCGTCCTGGATCGAACACAACCGCCCCAGCAAGCGTGGGCCAGCATGGCCAACGCCATCATTGTCCTACGCCGACTCCTCCACGAAGCCAGACTCCGCTACCGGTGGGACACCCGCACCGTCAAGCCTTACGATTTCCGGTAAGCGCCGATAAGCCCCTATCCGCGCAATCTCTTAGTACTGTTCTAGGACCATGGATCGTACTACCGTTTCGGTTCGGCAACCGGTATTGACGGCTGTTTTGAACGCGTATTCACTATCGGATGTCCGACGATTTGATAGCACCGGTCGGAGGATCGGGAAGTACTTGGATTATGAATCGGTAGCGGTGGGCTGTGAAAGATTCAGGCTCTGGATTTGGGCGACTTTTCGCGATCGTTGCGAGTCAGAGCATGTATGTCTGGGCATTACACTGCGGGTCCCGTCGGAATGCGCAATGAGTTGAGATGGCCGCTGCCGGATGTCCATATTGTTGTTTCCTAATGGTTAGACCGGTGCAATTCGATCGTCAGACGCCGTGATGCCAACATAGATCGGATCCGAAGCAAGACCACCCGGGTAGACATCGAGAGTCCCAACATGCGCCAATACATAGCAGACTATGCGCGACTAAAATTTGTCGGTCCTGCACGCGGATGGCTATCACGTACGCTATCACTGGCGCCGATCGGTTTAGTCTGATGATAAGCCATGGCTCTCGAACATGCTGTATATGATCCTGCTCCCTCAACTTACTATATTGAGGCCGAGCAGGGACTCTTCGTGGGAGTCTCGATAGAGCCCAGCTCAATCCGCAGGCGACTGTGAGGTGCGGCCCGAATGCGGGAGATACCTAATTATGTCCAGATTTTCTTGGTTGAGGTTTCAGCGCGCCCCCTAACGTTGTATGTGATCGTATTAAGGTAGTTCCGAGTGTCATCGGGGGAGTGAGCACATCTCACCGTTTGTATTGAGGGAAACGTCCGGTTAAAGCAGTCTGTCCGGTTGAATGAATTCAACCGGACAGACCTTATCGTCAATTTCCTAATGTTTAGGACTGATCACGTTTACCCTCGAGCTCGTTGACCGCTGTGTCAACGGAGCCTTGGAGCTTACGGCGCTCTTGATCGTGTTCTACTCGAGCTTCGGCAAGTTCCTCAGCGGTCACTGGTGCAACGCGGTCTTCGAAGAATCGGCGTGACACACTGGCCCGGAGCTTCTCCAAGAGGCTGACCTTGCCTTTTTTGTTGGGCTGAGCAGGCTTTGCCTCTGGTGACTCGAACGCTACGAGTTCGTAGAGCCGGTACTGGTCCACCATTTCGTGGCGCTCAAGAATAGCTCCTTCTGGAGTCCACTCGATGACGCCAGTCTCACGACCATGCAACGCAATTTCGCGATCTTTGCGCTGCAGTGCCAAACAGATGCGCTTGGTGACGATGAAGCCGATGATGGGCCCAAAGATAAGCAGGAAGCGCAATGCATAGGCGACGTCATTCAACGAGAGCATGAAGTAAACAGCCATCAAGTCCGATGACGCTGCTGCCCACATAACACAGTAGAAAATGACTGCGGCAACACCGGTGGCGGTGCGTCCCGGCGCGTTGCGTGGTCGGTCGAGAATGTGGTGTTCACGGTTGTCACCGGTGATGCCACGTTCGAGCCATGGCCACAGGACCATTCCAACGATGAGCACACCCGCGGGTATGAGCGGTATGAGCACACCCATCGGGAGGGCATTCCAACCCCATGGCATCGGGATATGCCACAACATGGAGAAGTCACCGAGCATACCGGGCATGAGTCGCAGGATACCGTCAACCCAACCGATGTACCAGTCGGGCTGGGTACCAGCAGATACAGGTGAGGGGTCATATGGGCCGTAGGTCCATATGGGGTTGATCTGCAGGAAGCCTGAGATGAGAGCAATCAGCCCGAAAACGATGAAGAAGAAGCCACCGGCTTTTGCAGCATAGACGGGGCCGACGGGGTAGCCGACAACGTTGGTGTGCTTGCGACCTGGTCCAGGGTACTGAGCGTGTTTGTGAACGACGACCATGAACAGGTGGATTGCAACCAGCAAGATGATGAGTGCCGGGATGACCATGATGTGCAGTGAGTACAGTCGCGGAATAATTTCAGTACCTGGGAATTCTCCTCCGAAGAAGAAGAACGACATGTACGTACCAACTACTGGGATGGCTTTCATCACGCCATCGATAATCCGTAGACCGTTACCGGAGAGCACCTCGTCTGGGAGGGAATAGCCGGTGAAGCCAGCTGCGAGAGCCAGAATGAGCAGTACCGAACCAACGACCCAGTTGAGTTCACGCGGACGACGGAATGCACCGGTAAAGAAGACCCGGAGCATGTGCACGGAAACTGCCGCTACGAAGATCAGCGCGCCCCAGTGGTGTACCTGACGCATGAACAGTCCGCCACGGATCTCAAAAGATATATCCAGGGCGGATGCATATGCGGCCGACATTTCGACGCCGTAGAGCGGCTTATACGCTCCTTCGTAAACAATGTGAGACATTGACGGGTCGAAGAAAAAGGTGAGGAAGGTCCCCGAGAGCACGACGATGATGAAAGAGTAGAGTGCTACTTCACCAAAAAGGAATGTCCAGTGGTCTGGAAAGAGTTTGCGACCAAACTCTTTGACCATTTTGGAAGCGCCCATACGGGTGTCGACAAAGTTTGCGATCTTGCCTGTACGGGTGGAAGCTTGATAGTCCTGCATAACGGACATTATGCACCACGCTCCTCAGCTGGTCTTGGGTCGCGTTCCCAGTAAACGGGGCCGACGGGCTCTTGGAAGTCGCTTTGGGCAACCAGGTAGCCGTCATTATCGACAGAGATTGGCAGCTGTGGCAGTGGGTGTGATGCCGGTCCGAAAATGACCTTGCACTCCTGTGTCAGGTCATAAGTTGACTGGTGGCACGGGCACAGCAGATGGTGTGTGTGCTGTTCATACAGTGCGATCGGGCAACCGACGTGAGTGCAAATTTTCGAGTAGGCAACGATTCCATCGACGTGCCAGTCTTCGCGTCCCGCGCTGATTTGCATATCATCTGGGTTGAGCCGCATGAGCAATACAACAGCTTTCGCCTTTTGGTTCAGCATGTCGTGTTCCATATCGAGCAGGCCGTCTGGGACGACGTGCAATGCGGATCCAATGGTGACATCGGAGGCCTTAATAGGAGTGCCGCTCACGTCCCGTACCAGGCGTGTGCCGGTATCCCATACGGTGTGGCGCATACGCTCGACACCAAAGTTTTCTGCTGGATCATCAGAGTGGTTACGCGTGTTATCTAGGTCACGGAACATCGCAATGGCAGGCAGCGGCGCAATGGCAAGCGCACCGATGAGAGTATTACGCAAGAGTGGACGACGCTTGATCTGCGTTTCGTCAACAACATCGTTGATGATGTTGACTGCATCGGCGCGATCTTCTTCTGTCGTGACTGATTCGCGTTCTTCAACCCATTCATGGTCTGGCATCAAGGCGCGACCCCACTGGACGATACCGACGCCGATACCCAGCATGGCAAATGCGGTACCGAGGCCCAGTAGTGTGTTCTGCAGGCGAATGAGGTTCATGTCAGTTTCGTCTGCAGGCAGCTGTCCGACCCCAAAGTACCCAACAAAGAACAGGATGGTACCGAGGATAGACAGGATGAACAGGAAAGAAACCTGGCGTTCTGCGCGCTTAGCGGCACGTGGATCCTCATCCGTAATACGTGGCCGGTGCGGTGGCAATCCCGGGTTTTCGATAGCGAAGTTACCCGAATCGTCACCAGCGCGCTCTACGGTGCCCGGTGTGTCGGGATCTCCGTGGCGGTGCTCGCCCATAGATCTGATTCCTTTACTTGAGTGATGTTGGTGATGTTTTAATCGACGAAAATTCGATAAGTCTTATGACGACCTGGTGGTCATCCAAACCATGAAACCGATGAGCAGTGCGAGACCACCGGTCCATACGAAGAGTCCCTCAGCTACGGGGCCAAGTGAACCAAGCGATGCGCCACCTGGATAACCTTGGGTTCCGAATTCCTTCAAGTAGGCGATGACATCGCGCTTGTCTTCGGGAGTCAGGTTCGAGTCGGAGAAGACGGGCATGTTCTGTGGGCCAGTCACCATGGCTTCGTAGATGTGCTGCTCTTCAACGCCGTGCACGCTAGGCGCATATTTACCACGAGTCAGGGCACCTCCACCGCCAGAAGCAGAGTGACACATTGCGCAGTTGACGCGGAACAAGTCGCCACCACGTGCAACATCGACGTCAGCGTGATCTGTGTCGAGGTATTCCTCTTCTGGGATAGTTGGACCGGTGCCGAGTGAGTGAACGTAAGCAGCCATTTGCATGGTCTGTTCCTCACTGAACTGGTTGGGTTTTCCTTGCCCCTGTGGACCGGTCATCTGAAGAGGCATACGGCCGGTTCCAACCTGGAAATCAACCGAGGCTGCACCCACACCAATCAAAGACGGACCCGCGGGTCCGCCGGTTGCGCCGATTCCGTGGCAGGAGGCGCAGTTCGCGTTGAACAGTGTTTCACCGTCGTCGATGTTGTCGGCGCTGGTGTAATCGGCTTGAGAATAAGCAGATGCGGAGTTGATGTTGGAGGCCAACGAGTATAGACCTCCGGTCAGCAACAGACCCAGCAACAGCAGGGCCACTCCGACCATGGGGTGGCGGCGGTTCTGTGAGAGTGCCTTCACTTTATGGATTCCTTACATTTTGTATAACCGGATGGGGTGTGACAAGTCCGTTCCGGTTACCTCGGGTGCGATTGATGTCGAGCCGGCGGACCGAACAGGTCACTGGATGACGTAGATGATGAACCAAAGGGCTACCCAGACTACGTCAACGAAGTGCCAATAATACGAAATGACAATGGCAATCGTAGATTCATGGTTTCCAAAGCGCTTCGCAAGGTGAGCGCGTCCAATGACGAAGAGGAACGCGATCAAACCACCAAGAACGTGCAGCGCGTGGAAGCCTGTCGTGATGTAGAAGGCTGAACCATAGGCATTCGCGGCAATTGTCACTCCGTGCGATACAAGAACTGCGTATTCGTATGCCTGTACCGACAAGAAGATCGAACCAAGAATGAAGGAAGCGATGAACCATTCCACGACACCCCAGTCCTTGAGTTTGTTGCTTGTGCGACGCGGACGGAGGTTGATGGCAGCGTGTGTACCCCACTGGGCGGTAAACGAGCTGATGACCAGCACGACGGTGTTGATCGTCGCCAGTACCGGGTCCAATTGCGCAGTGTTTTCTTCCCACAGTGTCGGTGATGTCGACCGCAGTGTGAAATACATAGCGAACAGACCACCGAAAAACATTACTTCCGAAGCAAGCCACACCATGGTGCCGACGGCAGACAGGTTGGGCCGACTTGGGAAGCCGGTGGGATTATGCGAGAGAGTTTGAGTTGATGTTGTCACCCTTTCATTATGGCCCGAAAGTGTCCAAGATTCACAATGAGACTTGCCCATTGCGTGTCTTTTTCTTGTGAAGTGCACAACAACGGTCGCCGCCAACCCGCATAATTCCCAGGGAGTACGCAGTTTTCGTTGCCCAGAACGTCAGCTGAACGTGCTTTTTCTCGCGTGTGGAAGCCACCGAATTGTTAAGCGAAAGGACACAAGAAAGTGGGGTCTACCATGCCGTCGTCTTGCAGCACAGGGTTATGTGGGGAAATCTTTCGACGATGAGTAATAGGATGACCACAGTAATGAGGAACCGTATAGTCCTGAGGAAACATCTGATGAATTGGCCAACAGTCTTGTCTGCAGTATCGAATCAACAGCATTTGACGCAGGATCAAGCTGCTTGGGCGATGCAAGAGATGATGTCCGGGATTGCCACTGATGCTCAGATTGCTGGATTCTTGATGGCCCTTTCCACAAAAGGTGAGACGGTGGAGGAGCTTCTTGGTTTAGCCGATGCAATGCTTGCCGAAGCCGTCGGTGTTGAGTTGCCGTCCGACGTGCTGGATATTGTGGGGACTGGGGGAGACCGCCTCGGTACGGTGAATCTTTCCACTATGTCATCGTTGGTGGCAGTAGGGGCCGGCGCAAAAATCGTAAAACACGGCAACCGAGGGTCATCATCAACGGCAGGGGCTGCGGATGTCATCGAGGCGTTAGGCGTGGATCTAAACCTCACGCAGTTGCGTGCAAAACAGTCACTCGAAGAGGCTGGGATCACTTTTTTATTCGCGCAGGAGTACCATCCTTCAATGCGCTACGTGGCTCCGGCTCGCAAACAGCTTGGCGTCCCGACCGCGTTCAACTATCTCGGCCCCTTATCAAATCCAGCTCGCGCCCAAGCACAGGCGTTGGGTTGCGCATCTGAAAAGATGGCCCCCCTGCTGGCCGGTGTACTTGCAGATAGGGGAGTGCGTGGGCTCGTGTTCCGAGGATCCGACGGGCGGGACAAAATCACCACCTCGGGTCCGTCCATGATGTTTGAGATCCGCGACGGCGCAGTGGAGAAGCATGAGCTGCATCCACAGGAATTTGGCATCGAGCTTGTATCGGTCGAATCTCTGGCAGGTAAGGACGGAGCATACAACGCCGGCATCGTTCGGGAAATGCTGGCAGGGGAGACCGGTCCAGTACGAGACGCAGTTCTTCTGAACACTGCTGCAGGACTCACCGCATACGATAGCAACGCGTCGGGCCATCTATTTGACCGTATGCGCCAAAATATGAAACGCGCCGAAGAGTCGATTGATTCAGGGGCTGCCCAGAAAGTCCTGGATAACTGGGTAAAAGTTTCTCGGCCGTACGACAACTAAGTTCCTGCAATGACGAATGCTGCCTACGAAATTGTAGGCAGCATTATCACAGGGGAGTGGTGTCGGAGCTCTACTCGAATCCGAGTGCGAATCCTTCTTCGAGATCATGCTGAGAATACGCCCGAAACGCCAAAAGCGTTTCGGTGTCACGGATGCCAGATACTTTCGAGAGTCGATCAGAGATGACGTCTTCCAACTGGTCAAATTCACGCACGCGCACCATGGCAATAAGGTCCCAGTGGCCTGTGACGGAGTACACCTGTGTGATGCCTTCTTTGTCAGCCAGATCATTGGCTATTTCTGGAATGCGATTCGTGTCAGTTTTGATCATGACAAATGCGGTAACCATGGTCCTCCTCGGGGTATTTCAGTGTTCAGTCTAGGCGGTTTTACGTTGACGAGTGAGTAGCGTCGAAATGCTTCGGCGCCCAAGTATAAATACGGCAAGAACGCCAGCTGCGACCAAGATGAAGGCAAGAGCAGAAGTATCACTAAATAACATGGAGCGAAGTATCGGCCCGAGTACAACAGTGATGAGCCAGAGTGCCAGACCTGCAGGAAAAATGTTGTTGATAAGCTCGGTCGGTTTGATCGCTGCGGCCAAAAAGAGATACGGCAGTAAAAATGGAATAGCGACTCGAGCAATATTGCTTATGCCAAGATTTCCGTCATGAGACGCCACGCCAATGATCGCGAAAATAACAATCAATACAGCATCAATAATCATCATGGCCGTCACGTGAGAGGTAGACGCAGGTTTGGGCTCAGTGGTCATATTCTTTAGTCTAGGGCAGATTGGCATCTTCAAAATGTTTTGCTTGTAACGCATCTCATACGCCGTGCTGGGGGATTGTCGACTCTCGCACACCACAAGGGGATAGGCTTGTTTGTATGCTGTGTGTGACGTTAACCCCGACTAAAAGCCTTTCAAAAGGTCAAGCCGTACAAGCAGTGGGGCAACTGGTGGCATCACTCAGTTCGCATCCGCATGCGGTCGATACTCCAGTAGCGGGTTTCAAGGCTCATCATCATCAGGTACAGGGATGTCTCGCATCGCCACATGAGGCTGTGGGGCTTATTTTATCTGTGGCACGCTCGGCATTTTGGGGGATGCACCTCACCTTACTGCCAGGCCACCAGGGGAGCGACGCCATGGGATCCGACGGTCTCCAATGCGACCTCGTCGCGGCATTGGCGGTGGCTGGTGACGCGCTACGGGCGCCGGGACAGGTCTTAGTAGCGATGGCAGATAGTGGGGCCATTATCGGGCCAAAGGAGGTGCCACAATTAGGGGCTATTGAGTCCAGCTTGCAGTTGCTATCAGCCATAGAACGGCGCAGGTCCGACGAGGGCCAAGAAGCCGGGGTGATGGTCAACGCTGGCAACTCTCAGTCACTCACAGCAAGTGAGCTGGGGGTATCACAGCAGGCCGTGTCGGCAAGACTTCAAGCGGGGTACTGGTATGAATCACGCCGAGCAGCCTATTGGTTAGCGCACGAGATACAGACGTTCATCGGCACACAAGCGAAGAGGCGTGCATAAGTCCGGCGAGGGGCTTTCCAGGCTGTCAACTTTACATAATGTAGATTATCGGCGTTCAAGTTAATACGTAGAAGTGGTGCGTTATTCGGCGATGATTGGATTGGAATCTGTTGGAGTTTCAGGTGTTGGCGTGAGCTCGAATAACGTCGCAGAGGCATCTTCCCAACGACCGACCAGTCGTCGATATTCGCCACCATCGAGATCGAGGTGGTCCAGTACGTGGTGGACTGAGACCGTGCCCCAACTGTCTGGCAGTTCCCCGCGTATATAGATGCTGATGTCGGAGTCTTCTGACCCAAGATATTGGCCATCTTCATTGTAGAAATGCAGTTCTGCCTGGTGAATTTCTCCAGCAAGTGCTTGATTCAACATGTGGATGCCTACCGGGTCAGCCATCGCATCGTATGCCCAACGATCCCCCAAAACTGAGTGATTCATTTTGGTGATCAAGTAGTCGTCAGCACCGTCCAGCGGCGCAGCACGATACGTCACCGGCAGATGGAGAATCGTGTCGCCACGTTTGAGTACGAATCCCTCGAAACCAACTTCACCGCTGGTATCGTCGAACCGATACGTGCCGATGAGCTCTGGATCGCCAGATCCGCCCCAGAATTGATTGTCTAACCACGAGGTCACAAATTCTTTTTTCGTGGGATTCGTTTCCGCAGTATAAATTGTGGCCATGCAACTATTCTACGCCGTAATCTGTAGGGAACGCACCAATCAACTGTGAATCGGAAGTATCCTAGTCACATGAACGTACATTTGGGAGGCCAGCATGTTTGAGTGGATTCTGGAGAATTTTTGGTCCTTCTGGCTGATTATCATGCTGCTGTTGATTAGCCTACAGGTTCTCACCGGCGAAATGACCTTCTTGCTGATTTCTGCGGGTGCTGTGACGGCGATCATCGCCGATGTATTGGGCGCGCCAATCTACGTGCAGTTCATTATTGTGACGGTTATATCTATCGCCTCTCTCTTGTGGCTTCGCAGCTTTGATACAAAACGAAAAGAGAATGACACCGGCCCCTCCCCCTGGAGCGTGAACCGTTACGTTGGTCATGTGGGTGAGGTCACTGAGGATGTGACCTCAAGTGCGGGCAGAGTGCGGATCGGCAATGAAATATGGTCGGCTCGTACGTATGGGCCAACACCGATCCCCGTTGACGCTCCGGTGGTAGTCCAACAAATTGAAGGAGCTATCGTGTGGGTTGCTGCGACTTCGGAGTCGGCACCTGCTTGAGGTCATGAGTTCACCATTGAGTTTCACATAGATAATGTCAGTCATATAAAGCGACACCAACGATCAATCAGGAAGAACTATGGATATTTTTCTTATCATCCTCTTCGTCGTGTTGGCCATCTTTGTGGTGGCCATCTTGGCGAAGTCCTTCCGCATTGTTCCTCAGGGGCACTGTGGGATTATCCAACGGCTCGGTAAATATCAACGGACACAGATGGCTGGCTTGACCATGATGGTCCCGTTTGTCGATGAAATGCTGCCACTCATTGATATGCGTGAGCAAGTGGTTACCTTCCCGCCACAGCCGGTCATTACCGAAGACAACCTCGTGGTGTCCATCGATACCGTGGTGTACTTTCAGATCACCGACCCAACGGCGGCGACCTACGGTATTGCCAATTATATTGCGGCGGTTGAAAACCTCACCACGACGACCATTCGTAACGTGGTCGGTTTCATGAACCTCGAAGAGACGCTGACATCACGTGATGCCATCAATACCCAGCTGCGTGGCGTGCTCGACGAAGCAACTTCCAAGTGGGGTCTGCGTGTGTCGCGCGTCGAGTTGAAGGCTATTGATCCCCCACGCACCATTCAGGACTCGATGGAAAAGCAAATGCGTGCGGAACGCGATCGTCGTGCCGCTATTTTGACCGCCGAAGGACAGAAGCAGTCAGAAATCTTGACGGCGGAAGGTCAACGTCAGGCGGCCATTCTAGAAGCCGAAGGTGACGCGCAGGCTGCCATTCTGCGAGCTAACGCTGAGGCAGAAGCCATCGTGACGGTTTTCGAAGCAATCCACGAAGGCCAGCCGAACGCAGATCTTTTGGCTTACCAGTACCTACAGGTCTTACCGCAGATTGCCGACTCGGAATCTTCCAAGATGTGGATCATCCCCTCCGAAGTCACCGACGCTTTGAACCGGTTTGGTGGAACTTACGGCCCACAACCAGGCGGCGCTACCCCACCGGACGGCTCCACCGGATCGGGCGACGACTCTGATGCCCCGACTCCCCCGCCCACCCCACGCTCACGCCGTGAAAAGCGTCCAACGACTGCTGCAGAGATTGCTGATGTTGCACCAAAGGCACCAAAACTCAAAGACACGTCCTTGGAGGATGCACTGGCTCAGCCAGAGTTTGACGAAGACCAATACCAGCAGCATCGAACGCGCCGTGATGACGGGGAACAAAAGTAGTCTGGAACGGGTTACACATTGCGAGACGTTTTTCGATAGACTGTCTTGTCTGCAGAATTTTGGTTGGAGGAATATCTGAATGTCTGATCGTTCACTACGCGGTATGCGTATCGGTGCCCAGTCGATGGAAACCGAAGCGGGTGTCGAGCCTGCTGCACGTCAACAAGTCGAATATCGCACGGAAGATGGCGAATCGGTTGTCGTAACGTTTGCTGCCGAAGCCGATGTACCAAACACATGGCACACGAAATCCGGTAAAGAAGCGCTACGCGTTGACGCGATAACGCCAGATATCAATGATACGAAACCACAGCGTACCCACTGGGACATGTTGCTGGAACGTCGCAGCATTGAAGAGCTCGATGCGACACTCGAGGGGCAACTACAGAAGTTTCGCGCGCGTCGCGGCGAAGATGTAGACGTCTAACTTACGCAAAGATTTTACAGTAAGGGCCGGTAACCACGATGGTTACCGGCCCGCTCCATTGCTGGGGTCTACATCTTAGCGACCAATGCGTTCTTGCAGTTTCTCTAGGCGTGCGGCCAGCCCCCACTTGGTGACGTTTGTGAATGCTTCGGTGACAATATTTCCTGACATCTTGGATTCACCATGCTCGCGTTCCATGAAAGTAATGGGGACCTCAACGATGCGCTTACCAAGCCGGGCAGTTCTGAACGACATGTCGACCTGGAAGCCATACCCCTTGGACTGGACAGCGTCGAGGTCCATGTCGGCAATGGTGGTAGCTCGGTACGCGCGGAAGCCAGCCGTGATGTCTGTGAGCCGGAGGCCCAACAGGATCTGTGGGTAGAGCGATCCGCCAATGGACAGCAATTTTCGGTGCCATGGCCAGTTCACCATTTTGCCGCCTGGCACGCGACGAGAACCAATGACAAGATCGGCTTCATCAACGGCTTGGAGTAAGCGGGGCAACTGTTCTGGCTGATGCGAGCCATCAGCGTCCATTTCGACTAACACATCGTATTCTCGTTGTAAGCCCCAGCGGAACCCAGCAATGTATGCGCCACCTAGGCCATCTTTAATCTGGCGGTGAAGGACGAATACCTGGTCGTCCTTGGCAGCTTGTGCATCAGCCCAGACCCCGGTGCCGTCGGGCGAATTATCGTCCACCACTAATACGTCGGATTCCGGCACGGCCGCACGCAGACGTTGTAGTGTGCCGGGTAAAGATTCAGCTTCGTTATAGGTGGGGATAATAGTCAATGCGCGCACAAGTTGTCCTTTTCTTACCGAGAGTCCCCGACTATCGGGCCGGGATCAACCTCCGATTATAGCTAGCCAAACTGGGTGAAGCTACAACGCTTGGCCATCACGGATTCGTAGTTCCAGGGTGGGCGCGGAATCCGTAGATGACAAGACGGGCAATAACGCAGTTCCCGCGCGCTTATCGGTGGACCAGTGGGCGGCCTTGACGTCGGGCGCTTGTACGCCAAGTTCCTGGGCGCGCCACACGTTGAAATCAGCCGGTGAACCTACGGCAATCTGCCCGGCTGCCATATTCTCTTGAGCTATGCGGCTTGGCCAGACACGGACGCCATCACGTGAGACAGTGTTGAATGCGGCACGCGTAGAAATCCGTTGAGCAGCGTCCCGGTGTTCAATCAGCGCGGTGAGCACAGTCCAGATCGAGCCGGTCCACTCCCCTGTCCCAGTGGCCACATGGACTCCAGCTGCAATTAAGTCAGCAACAGGTGCATATATGACGGGGAGGCCGTCGATAATAGCAGGGAGTAACGTCACAGAAATGTGTGATTCCACAAGCCGGGAAATCTGTTCAGCGCTGATGTGGTGGTTGATGAGCACCCGGTGTCGAGAACGCATCAGTGTGGCATTGAGTTGTTGTTCCAGGACACTCAAGATGTGTTCTAGCTGCTGTGGTTGGGTGGACTCTAGGAGCATCTGTGTTGGCGGTTTAATCCCGGAAATCACTTCTTCGAGCCGACCCAGTTGATTTGCCGCGATATAGATGCCGTCGGCATCGCTTGCGTTCATATCTAGGGGTGCATAATACACACTGCGCGGTGTTGGAACGGTTGAGCTCAGCGCATTTCGAGCGTCGTCCGACACGAGCGGGGTGGTCGAAAACCCGTCGACGAAGGCAGGGGTGATCAGTCCACCGTCCAAATCCCGACGCTCTACCAGCCCCGATGCGGTTGCCGCGACCATCTGCTCGCCGGCTTCGTCGGAACCCAACCAGGCAGTAACTCCGTTGTCGGCGTGTAGCGCATTGGCATAGGGCTCCGTCACTGAATGCACGTATCCATTGGTCAAAAGTAGGTTCGTGATCACTGATTCAAATCCAGTCGTTCGATTGTGTTGTAGTCGTCATCATCTTTGCGTTCATCTGGCAGTCGAACCGTTGAGGAGTACGCCACGATACCACGGTTGACCAGGTCTTTGGCGCGGCGGCAGCGTCGGGCAAGGTCCGGGTGGGTATCATCGAGACCCGCGAGCTGACCTAAGAGATCCATGACTTGGCGTGCCCACCGGATGAAATCTCCAGCTGCCATGTCACTGCCACTGAGCGATGTGAGGAGTTCGGATCCACGAACCCATCGCACAATTGGCCATACTAATCCGGGATGCGGTTGGGCGGTGACTGTCAGGTCAGCCTGCCGTTCAGCTTGTTCCAGGGTGTACCAATGCTCGTCCACAATATCGAGTGCGCCTTGTAGCATTTGTGTGGGCATAGCCGGTTGGAATACCTGGTCTTCGGTTGGTGCTTCGAAAACCAACAGGGCTGCTAACCCTGCGAGGTCTTCGGGTGACATGTCGTCCATGAGGCCAGATTGTAAGAGCATGGAGACCAAGAGGTCACGGTCACCGTAGATTCGGCGCAAGCTCTTGCCGCGTTCGGTGACATGATCATATTCCACGTATCCGAAGTCCGTGAGTAGGGTCACGATGCGGTCGAAGGTCCGCGCAATAGTGTTGGTTCGGCCTTGGATTTTTGCGATGTTTTTATCGGTTTCGGCGCGAAGCTTTTGCCACCGGTTCGCCCAGGTCTGATGGTTTTCTCGCTCAGGGCATCCGTGGCAAGGATGTGCATGTAGCTCTTTTCGCAGCTCGTCTACCTGATTGAGATCGAATTCATCCTTATAACGGAATCCGACGGGTGCTTCGCCATCGGAAATGGGTGGGCGCTGTTGGCTGATTGCACCGTGCATCCATCCGGCGATGTTTTTGCGGTGCTTTGGTGACTTGGTCAGCAGCTTGCGTGGTAGTTCAACGCCAGCACACGGAACGATCGGCTCATCCATCTCTTCGGTGGAGAGACGCCGTAGCTGTCCTTTGGCTGTCACAACCCCGACACGTGGGTTTGTGGGGTTGCCCGCCGCAGATACCACCACGGATGTTCCTAAATCTCGGGAGCCCTGCACATCGATAATGTCGCCCACCGCAAGTTTATTGAGTGATTCCATTACGGCACGACGCTGGGCCCGGTTCCGTGAGCGGGATGCGGCTTTTTCTGCTTTGGACACTTCTTCACGCAAGCGCGCATATTCGGTGAAATCACCGAGGTGACATTCCATGGCTTCTTCATAGCCCGTCAGGGAATGTTCTTGGCGTTGAACCTCTTGTGCTATGCCGACTACAGCCCGGTCTGCTTGAAACTGAGCGAACGAGGATTCCAGAATATTGCGTGATCGTTCGCGGCCGAACTGTGTCAGCAAGTTGACCGCCATATTGTAGGTTGGCTTAAACGACGAGTTCAACGGATACGTTCGTCGAGCGGCGAGCCCAGCAACAGCACTTGGGTCTAGCCCAGGTTGCCACAGTACCACCGTGTGCCCTTCGACATCGATACCGCGTCGACCAGCTCGACCGGTCAGCTGGGTGTACTCCCCCGGGGTGATATCTTTATGCGACTCACCGTCAAATTTGACCAGTCGTTCAATGACCACGGTTCGAGCAGGCATGTTGATGCCTAATGCAAGTGTTTCCGTGGCAAACACAACTTTGACGAGGCCGGTCGCAAACAGTTCTTCGACGATCTCTTTGAACAGCGGCAGTAACCCGGCGTGGTGGGCTGCAAATCCTCGCCGCAGACCATCTCGGAACCCCCAGAAACCGAGGGCGTCACGGTCCTGTTCGGCCAGTACGGTCGCGGCGCGATCAACCGTTTCCAGTATCTGTTGTTTCTCGGTGTCGGTGGTGAGATCAAGACCAGCACTGAGGCACTGTTCTACCGCAGCATCACAGCCGTTGCGTGAGAAAATGAACCCGATGCACGGCAGAAGCCCCTCTCTGGAGAGCATGCGCACCATCTGCGGACGCGAGACACGCAGATCTTTGCGCGGTGGCTGCGGTCTACCCCGGGCTCCCCCATGATCCGATTGCCGCCGATCGCCCTGCCTACGGCCCCCACGGGTTCGTTGACGGTTGCGTGAACGTGTTCCGGGACGACCCCAATCATTGGCCTGAGCGTCTCGTTGAATACTTTGGGCGAGTTGGACAAGCTCCGGGTTGACCCGGGTGGTGGGTTCTTTCTCACCCGTCATGGAGAACAAATCGTAGAGGTCTTTGCCCACCACCACGTGTTGCCACAGCGGCACGGGTCGATGCTCAGAGACGACGACTGCAGTTGAGCCACGCACAGTATCAAGCCAAGCACCAAATTCTTCGGCATTCGACACGGTGGCCGAAAGCGCAACGAGCTGTACTGATTCAGGTAGGTGGATGATAACTTCTTCCCACACAGCACCGCGGAATCGGTCGGCGAGATAATGGACTTCATCCATGACCACATAGCCAAGGTTCTCTAATGTGGTGGACTCTGCATACAACATGTTGCGCAGGACTTCGGTGGTCATGACCACAATTTGTGCGTTGGGGTTCCGCGAGGTGTCGCCGGTGAGGAGTCCGACTTTTTCAGCGCCATGGGTCGCTACAAGATCGGTGTATTTTTGATTACTCAACGCCTTGATCGGGGTGGTGTAAAAGGCCTTCTTGCCCTGGGCCAAAGCTAAGTGGATGGCAAATTCCGCGACAACAGTCTTGCCTGCACCAGTAGGTGCTGCCACGAGGACCGCGTGTCCATCTTCAAGATATTGTGATGCTTCCACCTGGAACTGATCCATCGGGAATTTTAGTGCCGCTGAAAACTGCCCGACTTCCGTCTTGGCAAATTCCGTTCGCCGTCTTGAAGCTGCATAGCGTTCCGATGGTGAGAGGTCGTGATGCTGATGATCAGAAGAATCGGCGCTCATACGCTCCAATTTTAGTCGTCGTGTGTCATTTCAGACAGCGGCTGTGCCCCGCGCTGAATCTCCGCGTCGCCCGCGGTGTGTTCTTTTGCTGCTTTCTTGGCACGCCTTCGGTCGCCGAGCAAAGCGATAGCGAGTGCCAGGGCGAAGAGGAGTGCAAGCGGTGCACCAAGGTAGAACATGGTCATCACATCGGAACCGGGCGCACCCATCGCGGCTATCACAGCGATCAAGAAAACCGATATACGCCAGTGTTTGAGCATTGTCTTGCCCTCGAGTATGCCCGCCATATTGAGCCCAACCAAAATCACCGGGATCACCAACGCGATACCAAAAGCCAGCAGCAGTCTGGTTACGAAAGGAACATAGACCGTGGCGAGTACACGGTGTGCCGTGCCGTCGGGGGTCAGGGACGTGAAAAACGCCATCGCTTGAGGAAGCGCAAACCAGCCCAGGGCTATGCCCCCGACAAACAGTGGAACCGCGGCAGCAATGAATCCCATTGCATAACGGCGCTCGTTTTTGCGGAGCCCTGGCACAATGAATGCCCAGACTTGGTAGAGCCATATTGGTGACGACAGAATCAGTCCGATGAACAGCGCAACCTGCAACATAATGTCGAACGGTTGGGCTACCGAGGAGAAGATCACCTCAACGGGGGCTTCCTCTGTCGAAAGGCGCGTGATGGGTTCGGTCAGAATCGTAAAGGCAGGCTGGTAGACAATGAAGCCAACGATCGTCCCTAGGAGAATCGCAATACCCGCTTTGAAGAAACGGTTGCGTAACTCCCGAAGGTGGTCGCGAAGCGACATGTTCCCCTCGGGAGTTTTTGGACGCTTCTTGCGGCCCTTCTTCGATGCGGAATGACTTTGGTCAGTGGAAGTCATGGAGCTGAGAATACGCTACTTGGAAGGCTGCTCTTCCGAACCAGAGTTCGTCGTCTCGTTGTTCTTTGAGATGAGCGTGCCCTCGACGGCCTCTGTATCATCGTCGGCGTGTGTCTTGTCCTGGGCTTTATCCTTCTTTTTGGAGTCTTTGCCCTCGGATTTCATTTCCTTGACTTCAGACTTCAGAATGCGCATTGACTGGCCCATGTTGCGTGCCATTTTGGGCAGCTTATTGGCCCCAAAGAGCAAGAATGCCAGCAAGATCAACACCAGGAGAATGACTGGGTTTCTAAAGATCTGCATAGTCTACCTTTCTGTACAAGTGGGTCTATTCTACAGCTCAGAGACAACTTATCGAGTTGACTCATAGTGTGTGATGATGGCATCCTGCGTGAGTTCCCAAATGGCGGCGCGCACTTCTTGGGGTTCTACGATGACGACTTGTCCAGGATGCATCGCTAAGAGCCCTAGTAATGGTGTCAGTGTCTGGAATGCCAATTGTGCAAAAAGCGAACCATCAGCAGCAACGGCTGTAGCCGTTGGATGATAGGTACCGATTGCATCACGGATGCGATGCGTGGCATGGATGATGACGCTGATGGCTGTTGCATCGACGGCCGGCGCGATGGTGTCACTGGTGAGAGGTCGAGTGGTGGGATCAAAATATTCATCGGTAATCGACGCGGTCCCCGTCCGGTCGACACGAAACGTCCGCAGACTGTTGGTTTCACGGCACCACGCTCGGACATATCCGTGTCCTGAGGCATATACGAGTTGCAGTGGTTCGATTGCGCGGGTGCTGATCTGTCCGGAGGATTCCGAAAAGTAGCTGATGTCCACAACTCGGTGCAGTTGCGCTGCCTGATGAAGTACTTCAGCGACCTCATCGTCTTCGCCAAGGCTTAAATCTGGATGCACTATGGGATCGTGGGCATCGACCGTGGGGTTGACCATATCGATAGCATCGCGAAGTTTTGTCGCTAAAGATTGTGCGGCTGCTTCTTGCACCTTGGTAACGCCCGGAATCGTCGGTACAGCATTGAGGCCAGAGATGATACCGAGTGCTTCTGGAGCAGAAAGTTGCCACGGTTGGGCAAGCAATTCCGCGTTGGTTATTTCTACCGGGTCAGCGGTCGGATCGAGTTCGAATTGACCGCCAGCGAAATCTGTTTCTGGCAGTCCCCAGAATTGCATGGCCGACAGGTCGTCGGTCAGTGTGGTCTCGTTGATGCCGAATCGTTGACGTAGTTGCTGACGAGAGAGCGCTCCGCCGTGGTGATTTACGACGGCAACGATCCCTAGACGACGTGAAATGACGTCCTTGTCACCAGCCCGCCGACGGGTGCGGGCGACTTTGGTCAGCTTCGGCACGCTGAGGGCCGATGTGCCAGCATGCACATCGCGAATGATAGCGAGGATATCGGAGACCAGTTCGGCAAGTTCAGTGCCGTGCCTGGTATCAACGATGGCTTGGGATCCCAGTGCGACGATGCTAGCAGCTGCCTTCAACGGGTCACGATACGTAAAATGCGCTAGTTCCCAACCAGCTGTGGAGTCGACGATGTCGGCGCGAACGCGCAGACTTGACGGCGTGTTTTCAGTGAGCCATACGTATGCGTCGGTCGGTTGCTGATCTGTACGCAGTCGCTGACGGATCTCTGCGATGTCGAAATGTGCCGGTCGCGCCGAGTTGCGCTCTTGTCCGCGTAACGCGTCGGAAGGTAATGGGGTGATGGTTGTGGATTCAATACGGGAAAGCCGAAAGATCCGTTCGCCAGCACGGTCTAGATCCCATCCGACTACATACCAGTGTTGATGTGCCATGAGCACTGCCCAGGGACGGAGTCGCCGAGTGACGACATCATCTTGCTCAACGGTTCGGTACTGGAACCGGATGGGCGTCTGGTCGCGTGCTGCGGCGACGAGGTCAGTCAAAAGGGTTTGGCTGGTGGCCAGTTGGGCGCCCACCATCGGCCGGGACACCGGTTGTCCGGCCGTCATGCGGGCCAGCGCGCTGTGAATGGCATCCTCGATCGGGGTTTTCATCCACAAGGCACGTGCCTGGTGCAACGCGAGGATCTCTTCATCGGTCAGCGACAGCTCTGGCAGATAGAGCCGATCAGGATCGATCACATAGACATCGTCGGCAATTGTATTCTGGTGCCATTGAACCGGTACGCCAATGGCTGCCAGCGCTTCTTTATCGCGAGAAAATTGCCGCTGTTTCGCAGTGTCGCTCGTGTTCTGGTGTTCGTAGAGGTAGTTGAAAATATCGCTTTTGGTGCGCCCCGCTGCTCCGGCTTCTAACAGAAGCCAGAGCAGCGAAACAATGCGTTCCGCGGAACGGGACACGTTTAGCGAACCTCCACCAGATCTACGATGAAAATGAGGGTCTCATTTGGGCCGATATCGTTGCCCGCACCGGCTTCTCCGTACCCCAGGTGGGGCGGGATCTCGAGACGGCGACGGCCGCCGGCTTTCATCCCCAGCAGCCCCTGGTCCCAGCCAGTAATGACTTGGCCGATGCCTGCGGTGAAATCTAGCGGCTCGCCACGGTTCCAGGACGCGTCAAATTCTGCGCCCGTAGACCATGCCACGCCAACGTAGTGGCATGAGATGGGTGAGCCGGATGTGACTTCTTTTCCAGTGCCCTCGATGAGGTCTTCGATGACGAGATCGTCTGGCGGGGTGTCGCCGGGGAAATCGATTTCAGGACGGGTGCGGTCAAGTTCACGTTTACCAAATGACATGGGTCTCCTTTAGTCGGTTGAATTTGATGTCTTCATGTCTACAGGCGCGTGGCACTGCGCCAAATTCGTTCCCTACAATACCCGCTACTCCCCTGGTAATTCCTCAAGATGCCCTTTCAAAAGTGTTCATAAAGTGTTCGTAAAAGTGTCCATTATCCCCACAGAGCACTCTGGGGCCATCATAGTGCCCCCGGTGACCGGTGTTGGGAAAGCCGCCGGACACTACCTATGTATGGCTGTTTCAAAAGTAGAACCGAAGATAACCAAGCATGATCTCCCTCGACTCATGACCAGAGATGAGGTTGCCGAGTATTTAGATGTTGCACCAAAGACATTGAGTAACTGGAACTCTGCCGGCACTGGACCGACACCTGTGAGGTATGGCGGTCGCTCTGTGAAGTACCTTCCTGAAGATGTCTACGAGTGGGTACGCAGCAAACGGGCGGCATAGAAAACGCCCCGGCCACCATGACGATGACCGGGGCGCTATGCGCAGAAGCTCAGATGGTTACGGTGCGTCCTCTGGAATACAGGGGCTACCGGAGTTGTCAACGAAATCGTCTGGGTCCACGTAGTGGAAGTCATCGATGACGTTGGTTTCGCCGGTGGTGTCGATGGTCGCCTCTAGTGTGCGTGGTCCATCAATGACTGGCTCCATGTCATCGGCAATCCACGCCCAGCACACGCTCATCTCCACTGCGCTGTCGTTCTGATGGTCCAGTGCTTCGTATTCGATAATCCATGGGTAGGACTTCGCGCTGTGCTCATATGCTGTCCACCAAGATTCAGACGGAGTTGGGCGGTGCGGTGTTTGCACGGTGTCAGCTAGCGCGCTGGTCATTAAGGGCTTGGACCGGATGAGTCCGTCTGTGTGGTGAATGTCTTCTCCGGCGTCCCAGGTCGTTGAGACATCGACAAAGTGCAAGGCAAGTTCATCGACAGACAGACCATCAGCAGAGGCGTCACTGGGCACCGAAATGTCTTGTGGACCCATAGCTTTCAGTTCACTCCACGAAGGTCCGTCACCTGCTGCAACCGGAGGTGCTTCATCCTTGACGGTCTCCACAATTAGATAGTCGCCGGGGTTATATCCAGTGCCTTCCATCCAGGTGTGGAATTGTTCACGGCCCTTATCTTCGTGGCCGGAATAGAGGTGCAAGTGAACACCAAAGTCATGAGTTGAAGAACCCTCTGGCAGACCCTGATAGGCACCATAATGGCTGCCCTCTTGTGGCAGATCATGCAAGATAGGGTGCTTGTCGTGCATATCTTCGGCAAGCTCGTGGTACTCCTCAGTCACAATCTGCTCTTCACTAACCGCTTCCTCTTCCTCGACAAGCTCTTCAGCTTCTTCCGATGACGGGATCAGACTGACGTGCACGATCTGCGCTTCGCCAGGCTCCACGGTGATTGGTAAGGAATCGGGTTCAAAGCCTGCACTAGATGCTTCAACCATGACTTCACCTGACAGTTCTACCGTCACCACTTCCCCATGGGTGATTTCTCCCATATCTTCACCGCCTACTACGACATCCACCTGGTTGGGCGATACTTCAAAGGTCAGCTCAGTTTCAGGGGTGCTCCAAGGTCGGAGCAGAGCCAATACGATGACGGCTAGCACTGCGATAATCCCAGCAATGGGCCAGTATGTCTTGATCGACTTCGACATTGCTCCTCCTTTGGAGAATGTTGGAAATACTACGTGTTTAGATGCTCAGTGTCCGGACACTGAATATACCCACTATTCGGCATTCACTAGACGAGCGACTTCGTACCCGCCCCTGCCGTCAGAAAGGTAGGTGTGGTGGCCTGATGGTGGACGTGTGCTTAGTGACGCGCCCTGTGAACGACCATCAGAACCCGCATGACGCTCACCGGTATAGATGAAGATGTGACCATTCAAAAATAGAATGTCACCAGATTGTAGATCGCCCTCGCTCGACGGATAGAAAGTCTCGTACTTGTCGCTATTTCGTAAATACGACTGCTGCACTGCGGTACCTCGAACGGGGAAACTTTCATCGGCGCCACTGCTGCGCATCACGGTAGCAACGAACACGCCGCAGTCGGTGAAGTAGGCGGTATGGAAGTCAGAGTTGATCCCGGACGATACCTCAACGAATTCTGGTTTTGCAGCGGATCGACCATAACCGTGAGCCATGCTGCTTGGCAGACTAACAATGTTGTCCCAGGCAAGATACATAGAGGCCTCAGTCACGCTGCCGGTTGGGACATCACCACCGCCACCAGGCACACAGTCGGAGGTGTAGTCGCCTTCAGATGCAGCCAGAATCTTTTCGACATATGGCTTGGTCTGCGTCCTGAATTCTCCGTGCTTGAACATTTCATCGAGGTCAAAGTTGTACTGCTGCACCCGACCTTGACCGGCGTTATACCCGGCCAGCGCAAGCTGAGCTAGATGCTCTTCATCCTCGGCATGGTCTTCCATGAATTCCCGCAGATACTTCATGTACCGGCCCTGGGCAGCGATAGAGTCTTCTGGGTCCCAGGGGTCTCCACCTTCACCAAATGATGACCAGGTTCCAGGCATAAATTGTGCGATGCCCATGGCTCCCACAGGCGACTGTGCGTTCGGGTCCCACCCTGATTCAGCTTGAATCTGTGCACCGATAAAGCTTGTGCTAAAACCTGATTCTGCCGCGGCATCCTCAACGGCTGACAAATACTGGTCGGGGATATTGACGGAGTCGCTTCCGCCTCCCCCACCGCCAGGGGTGCATATCGGTCCGCCACCTGACTCAGCACCACCTACCTTCCAGTTGCGCGCCCGGTCAACGATGGATTGCGCTTTACTATCCGCATCAACGATGGGAATTGTTTCGACAACTTCAATCCAGGTATCAAATGTCTGTTCGCGAAGTTCGTCTTGACCTTCAATAGGTGTCCGACCACCAGACGTAACTGCCAGCGTGTACCCTGTGGCAAGGTCCATAGGTACGTCGGTGCCGGTTACCTCGCGCTGTTGTGCAGACAGGGCATCGGCAACCCACCGGGCTTCGTCTTCGATCTCCAGGTCTTCTTCTTGCTCGGCGCCAGGAGTGTCTACGACCAGTTCTTCAACGGCATCATCGGTGAGTCCGAACCATCCGTCATCGGGACGTTCACCATCATCAGTTGATGCATTTTCTTCGGCCAGGACAGCGGACAGCACGTAGAAGTCTGCACCCGCAGTATTGGCTGTGTTTTGCAGCATCCGTTCAACAGTGCCGTTACCGCCATAGGAGGATGATGCTTCTTCGGCTACTGATTCGCCAGCATCTCTCCGAGAGGCGGATTCATGACCAGAGTCTGTGTCGCCGAATAGGCCAAACAGCAACAGTGAGCTGATCACTGTTTGGAAGAGGGTGATGCCTCCAAAGACGACCAAGATAACAGTCCAAAAGGACTTGGACTTCACGACTGCCTTTGCAGCGCCAATACCGGCACCGGCCCAGCCGCCCTTCATCGCCCCCTTGATCGCGCCCGATGCTACTTTTGCAGCGTCTTTGCCGACCTGCTGAGCGCCGCGCTTGGCCATTGAGTCGTCTTTATTCGATCCCCCATCCTCACCGGCTTTGTCGAGGCCTTTTAGTGCATTGCCGCCCATTTTCTTGGCGCGGTCCGACATAGACGAGGACTTCTTCTTTGAGTCACCCTTCGATTTCTGTTGACGTTCAGCAGCCTGCTTCGCAAGACCTTGTTCCTCTTGGTTCAGCTGCTCTTTGGAGAGCTTGGTCGTGCCCATGGGCTTGTCGGCAGCTGGATTGACCTGTGCTGGTGCGCCAGCTTTGGGTTCCGGGGGCTTGGGTGCTTTAGGGGTCGAGGCAGCCTTGGGCTTTGGCTTGGGCAGCTTTGGGGTGTCGGCCACGAATCGTCTCCAGAGGGTCAGAATTTCTATCCTGTGGAAGTGTCCGGGGTGGACCTGTCTCCGGAAAACAGCGGTGCCGGACACTGTCGGAGCATGGCTTATGTACCCCTCCACGTTCACACCGAGCACTCGGCCCTCGACGGGCTAGCGCGACTCGACCATGTGGCAAAGGCAATATCTGATGCCGGCATGAATGCCGGTGCTGTAACCGACCACGGCTCGCTAGGTGGGCTGTGGGCGTTCGCACGATCCGCCAAAAAGCATGGCATCAAGCCGATCCCAGGCATGGAGGCATACCTATCCATTGGGTCGCGTCATGAACCTGAAACGATGCAGTTCTATAACGATGCGGGTATGGGCGATGCCACCGATGTGGTGTCTGGCCGTCTAAAACGCAAATCGTATTATCACCTCACAGTGCTGGCGCACAATCGCACTGGCTGGCACAACCTGATTCTGATGCACAATGAGTCTCAGAAGACTAAGTCCGGCAAGCACCCTCTGATCGATTACGAGCTGTTGAAAAAATACGGCGAAGGTATAGTTGTGCTCACCGGTTGCCTGGCCTCACCCGTTGCTGGTCCAGCTGCACAGACCGGCGTGATCGCCCAACTGATGCTGGATGAGCTGGACCTGGCAACAGCGCTTGGTCCCGCCATCAATGACGCTGAGCTTGAAGAACTAGAAAGCCTGCTGTGGGATCATCTTGAAGCTCGTCCTGCACAGCGTAAAGAATTTGGCGCCCACATAGAGCGCATCGTTGACCGAGTCGGTGAACGGCTGGCCGATGACGACCGGGATGAGCTACAGCAGATTCTTAATGAAGCCAAAGACCAGGCCAACGAAGATGCTGTCAGCGCAGCGGTAAACGATCTGCATGACTTAGCGGAACGTGCACACCCCGGAGCAGACGACGATACGTTGGCAGATATTGAAGACACAGTGTTTGATGCTATCGCTGCTGGTGACGCCAACGTCTCTGAAAAATATCTGGCCGAGATCGCCCACACGCTCAGAGGTCTTGATATTGGTGTTCTCCATCGCGACTTCACCCACCTAGCGCGTCCGATTGCCCAGCTTCGCTCGGGGATCATAGAATCTTTGGCCGCCGATGCTGTCGCAGTGATTGAAGCTACCGACCACCCGGTCGTCGCCACGCACCCCACCATCAAACCAGATGCTTTGTCTGTCATCGATCAGACTGGTGAAACCCTCGATACCAAGACAGTTGCCAATATCGTCAAAGCCATAGATGTTATCGACCACGGCAATGACCGGTCACGCACGGCGAAGCAAAAGAAGGCTGACAAGGCAGACCTGATTGACATGCTGTATGGCATCATCGAGCAGGTTTATGTCAATGAACTTTCCGAAAGCCTGGTAGATGGATTGCTCTTCATGCTTGGTGAGCGTGTCCGAGAATCTACGGCACTACTCGACAGCGCCTACCAATCCACCGAAACATTGATTGACGCGGTCGGTAAAGAGCATGTGTTTGTGGAAATCATGGATCACGGCATCACCTCTGAGCAATACGCCATGGATCACCTGCTGCCGATGGCTGACCACTTTGATCTTGATGTTGTCGTCACCAATGACTCGCACTACCTCGATTACGACGATGCAGAAGCCCATGATGCATTTCTGGCAGTAGGTGTTGGCAAGTCATTAGACACCCCCGGTCGATTCGCATTCAACGGCTCCGGGTACCACCTGATGTCAGAGACCGAAGTGCGTTCAATCAACGAAGAAGATTACTGGCAAGACGCTGTCAGCAACACCCAAAAATTCGCGGACATGGTTGAAGCTGACACCGTTCCCGAGCCAGAGATGCGCCTGCCGACCTTCGCGCTGCCAAAGGGTTTTTCATCGGCTGACGATTATCTCCGACACCTCGTGGAGGACTATGCAGTTGACCGCTATGGTGACGACTGGCGAGACGATGACGAGGTAGTTGAACGTATCGATCATGAACTCTCTGTCATCTCTGACATGGGGTTCAGTGATTATTTTTTGATCACCTGGGACATCATGGACTTCTGTGAACGCAACGGGATCACCACAGGTGCGGGACGCGGATGTCTGACTGCGGACACTATGGTCTGGACCGAGCAGGGTTACAAACCGCTGCCAGATATTGTCCGGGGCGATATCGTCAGAACCCACACTGGGCAGCACGTACCGGTGACGCAGACATTTGTTTACGATGTGAACGAGACGTTGCTGACCATTCGATCCTGGTTCGACGGGCGCGGCAACACGATGACAAAAGATCACAAGGTGCTGATCCGGAAAGCCGCTGTCGAAACCGACAAAATCAGGCTCAATAGCGGTGCACGATGGGGCGAGGGTTTCGATTCTGAGCCAATCTGGGTACAGGCGAAGGACGTTGAAGTGGGCGACTTTGTGTGCATCCCACGACCCACATCCACAGGGACAGCGCCAAGTTCCTTTGACCTAGCAGATTTCCTTCCCGAGGTCGCACCTGCCGGCGTAGAGTTCACCGTGACAGAGGATGAAATCATTGAATCGTTCGGTGTGAATCGCTCCTACGATCACTCAGTGCGCGATGTTTCCAAGGCAACCGGTGTGAGCCGGAATGGTCTACGCTCTCTTATTAGAGCAGAACGCAGCGCCACGACCAACGGTGGGAATAATGCTGTGCTGATACAAGAAAACAGCCGCAGTCGAGCGAACCGTACAAAGCTCATCAGGCATCTTGAAAGCGTTGGTTTCAGCTCCATCGCACAATGGATTGAGCACACCGACCAATGCTCCACCGTGATGACCTCCGTCAAGCGGTACGTCACAGTTGATCACAATTTCCTCTTCCTACTGGGTGCCTGGGCGTCCAATGGCTGGATTCGCCAAGACAGCCCCAAAGTCGTTGGGTTTGCTGAACGCCGCTCCACTGCTGATAACACCATTCCAAAGATGATTGAAAAAGTGTTCGGCAGTAGTATCACGCGCTCAAACCATGCTCAGACCGATCTCACACAATGGGACTTCCGCTCAACACCTGCGCGCGCCCTGATCCGCCAATTGGCTGACCGGTATGAGTTCACAGCTCAGACGAAGCATTTGCCGTCCTGGGTCGATGATTTAGATATCGAGCATAAGAAATCGCTGCTGCACGGCCTATGGTGGGGTGACGGCTCGACCGGGGGCGAATATCCGCGCTGGAATTACAGCACCTCATCTGCTGCCCTGATGCGCCAGGTCAAAGACCTCCTGTGGGCTGTTGGTGCTCCAGCTGGTGTTATTGAAGACCAACGCACCGATGACCGGGAAGAGTTCGCAAACCGATCTACTTCTTGGTCCATCCGCACTACTGAGAACTTCGACGGCTCCCGGATGCAGGCTGGCCGCGGCGCAGTTGATGACCAGTACATTTACCACCGAGTTCGCTCGATTGAAGAGCGTCACGACGTGGATAAAGTCTATGATTTCACTGTGCCGGGTGACCATTCGTACATGACGGACTCCTACGCAGTGCATAACTCAGCGGCAGGCTCCATCGTTTCCTACATCCTGCGTATTGTCCATGTCTGCCCACTAGATAACGGACTATTGTTTGAGCGATTCCTTGAACGCGGTCGTGTTGGGATGCCCGACATTGACCTAGACTTCCCTAAATATCAGCGCTGGAAAATCTACCAGTACGTCGGTGAAAAATACGGTTACGACCACGTGGCTCAGATCGGCTCATTCCAGGCATCGAAGTCACGCGCCGCTGTCCGTGATGCTGCTCGGGTGCTCACACCTGACGCTGGGCAGATCGAAACACGTCAAGAAGAAGATCGTCGCCGGCAGATTTTCAAGCTCGGTGATGAACTTGCCAAAATCTTGGAGTCACAAGGTGGCGGTGAGCCGATCCCCTTCAAAGACTTGGACGCCATGCATGATAGCCACCCGCAAAAGGTGGAATTCTACAATGTTGCTGACTCTGCCGGTGAAACGGGGCGCCAGATTATCGAGCTTGCACGTCAAATGGAGGGCATCACCAAAGGTTTATCCATTCACCCTTGTGGCTTCGTGATCTCCACCGAACCGCTCACCGACATGGTGCCGTTGCGCCCCGGTGCCACTGAAGACGATCCAGACATCATCATCTGGGACGGCGACATGTGCGAGGACATGGGGCTGCTGAAGATGGACTTCTTGGCGATCCAAAACCTCGACTACATGGACCGTACCTTTGAATACCTTGGCGACCAAGGTATCGAGCTTTCAGTACGTGACATCCCCCACCCTAACGATGATGACGACACCGTCGATGCTGCCTATGACCTGTTGCGCCAGGGCCGAACCGCGGGACTCTTCCAGCTGGACTCCACTGGGATGACCGAAGTCGTGCGTAACGTGGCACCTAACGACCTCAACGACTTATCGGCAGTCGTCGCACTGTACCGTCCCGGCCCATTGTCTGCCGGGATGCCAGCCGATTATGCCTCCAAGAAACGTGGTGATAAGGCCGAAAGCTACTCTCACCTGTCTACCGACAAGCAAGAGGTTGAATGGTTACACGAGGTCCTGGGTGAGACCTACCAGGCCGCTTTGTACCAGGAGCAAGCCATGCTGCTAGGCCGTGTTGTCGCCGGGTTCGATGATAAGCAACGCTCTACGCTGCGCCGTGCCATCGGTAAAAAATCCAAAGACCTCATGGATCAGGTGAAGGGATGGTGGTTTGAGGGTGCTGGCGCAGAATTCGCCAACGAGAATGGAAATGTCTACAGTCCGGTGTTCTCAGACGAAACCGCACACCGTGTGTGGGACTTCATTGAGGGTGCCGCTGCCTACTCCTTCAATAAATCGCACTCTGCCGCGTATGGCATGGTTGCCTACTGGACTGCATGGCTGAAGGCCAACCACCCGGTTGAGTACTCTGCTGCGATGCTGGCCGTCTCAGATAACGAAGAAAAGCGCCTGCTGGTCATCAAAGATTTGATCGCTGAGAACATCCCGATCCAAGCCCCGTCGGTCAACACCTCTCAGGCTGGCTCAGCACCGGTAGATGGTGAAGTGCACCTGGGATTGGCTGAGATTCGTGATGTCGGGAAAGCTGCTGAGAAGATCATTGCTGAACGTGACGAAAACGGGCCGTTCAGCTCGCTGCACGATGTGGCAACCCGAGTCACTGGCATCACCACTCCGGCATTGAAGGCGCTCATTGAGGCCGGTGGCATGGATGAATTCGGCACTCGCCGGGGCTTACTGAAAAATCTCCACACTGCAAAGGCTGTTGATCTGCCGGTCGATGAGACTGAATTCGGCATCATTGAGCGTGATGCTCGCCAGCGGATCGTGATCGGTACGGTCGTTGGATCGAACACCCTTGACTCGATTGATCTTGATGAAGTCTCAGAATCACTGTCCGATCACGATCATGGCTTCTCGCTTGACGTTCACCGGCTCGATGATCTGGATGATGAGGTTCATGCCGTGTGCCATGTCGGCGTGGTGTCGGCCTATAAGTCGTTTGTTTCCAGGTCGGGCCGTATGGCAAAATCCGAGCTTTCAGACAGTGGCTCGCTGCCGGTCGTCATCTTCAACGAGGGCTACCGTGAAATGATGCGCAGTTCCCAAGAGCCCAACATTGGTGACTTGATGGTCGTATCTGGCCAAGTCAAAGCCAACACGTGGGTTAATGACGAAGGCGAAGAGCAGTCCACTCAGGAGATTCTTGCCTCACGTGTGTGGTTGCCAGATGACCCTACGAAGGTCGCTGAAGAGCCGTGGCAGACCTCGATGCTGGCAGATGCCATTGACGATGCTGGTGAACTGGACGATGGCCGCAACGACGAGCAAGACGGCCTCGATGAGAATGACGAGCCGGAAGAAACACCGGTGAAGGTTGCTGCATCTGATCGCGGTGATCATCAGGAGAAAGTGCATCAAAAAGACCAGGAGAAGAAGGCTGGTGATGAACAGGAGCCTGAAGTGGAGCAGCATGACCTACAAGTGACAGCCAGCGACGGTTGGATTGTCTACTTCTTGTCAAAGCTGACCTTTGGTGTGATATCCGAGAACAGCTCTCATCTGGTGAGCTACGCCGGAGAGTTCCGTCGATTCCTTATTGATGAAGTCTTGGAGCATGACCAGAATGTCTTTCCCGAGCGGAAGGCGGTTGTGGTCCTGTCCAGCGGTAGCTCGCAAGAAGATGCGAAGGTTGCCGAGCAACTGCTGGCCACGCTTTGAACTACTGATTTCAACACCACAGGCTGTCACCCGAGATAGATGACAGCCTGTTTTTCGTTGCAAAGAAGTCTAGATGAGGTTGAGGCCCTGGGCTATGGCAATAACAGTACGGCATGGATAGCGCACGTGGGCGGCGGTGCAGGCTTGGCAGCAGTACTTGCCTGTTGGCCCCCACACGACGCGCTGATGGACATTCAGCACCTCTTTGAGCGCAACTCTCAGGGCATGGGAACCGCCGTATGCTGCAACAGCATCAGTGAACTGATGTGGCCTCTATGGGGTGACATGGGCAGTGGCACAGGCGCTGCGTGTCGTTGATCCCCTCGATGCTCTGACTGCAATCAAAATGTGCTCCCGTATGGCAGCTGATACTGGCGTCCCTTTGGGCATTACTCTGGGGCATCGTGGTGGTCTTTGCTGTTTGCTTCGATGGCATCGGCGGCCTCGTCGATGAGCTTGACGATGGCTGCACGAAGATTGCTGCCAAATGGCTTGTAGAAGTCTTGGATTTTCTGAGCGGCCTCGCGTAGGTATTGCACATCGGAGGCGTCTGCGGTGAGTTGTTTTGGGCCGTGCGGCACATGTGGTCGCGGGATGATAACGTGATCGTCAGCATCGACGGTGATGGTGGCCGTTGCTCGGCGTTCAAACGTTTTGGCGCGCTGAATTTCAGCGTCATCCATCTCGTAAACTTCGCGGTAGCTCAGAGGGTCCACGTCGTCGATGAGCTCGATCATTTCTGTTGCTACAGCAGCCTTGATATATTTGTCAGATCGCATGGCGTTCCTTGTTTTTGTTGAGTCGTTCGATGATTTCTGCGGTTTTGCAGGGGTATGGCACTTTGCATGTGGCGCACTGTGGGTTGATTGGTCCGCCTCCGTCTAGGCATCTTTCCCATGCGATTTGGTGCTGGTCATAAATTGACTGGAGTGCGCTGTCGTATCTTTTCAGCCGGCGTTCCGTGGCTATTTGATCTTTCTTGATCGCCTCTGCAATATGTGGCTGCTGCACCATGGGTTCGACAACCGAGTCTTGCTCAACTGAGACGACTACTTCGTGCAGTACGACACCGGCGTCTACAATGAATGCGGCTTGTGTTTGGGCTGAAAGATCATCCCACGGTGTGACCAGGATTTGGTCGGCCAACGCTTTGGCAGCGGCTTCTACGGCGGCTGGGTTACGAAGTGGGTTGGGCATTGTGATGGTCCAATCGTTGGAGAAGTTTGAGGGCGTCTGGGTCGTCTATCCGTGCGCCGCTACCAGCGTTATTGTGCGCCCATTCGCGTGCATCATCTCCGGTGACACCGCCACCAAGGTAGTCGTAGAAGTCATCTCTGAAACACTTGTTGACTACACTGAGGCAGATTTCTAGGCAGCATTTGAAGACGCTAAAATCCCCACCATCAACTGCAACTGTGCGGGAGTATTGATCGCCTGCTTTAATACCTGGTCCACAGACCTCGCAGAGATGATTTTGGCGTGCAACGGGGTATGTGGTGTCTATGGTGGTGAACATCGGTCATCCCTTTGCCATGTGTCTCGAAGCTAGATACGTCCGAACGCCGGCGAGGATGACCGCCAGGCTGTATTCGTAATGAAAATCATTGGTGTCCCACATGCCGTGGCCAGTGTTAACATAGTGACCTCGCGGGGCATCGATATAGGCCAGGGCGTGCAGCACATCAGCTTCGTCCATGATGCTTGCTAGCGGTGAGTCGCTGAGCAACCAACGGCCCAGTGACTCCCACCATTCGGTCGTCTGGTCATGATCTAGGGTCCGGCTACGCCGCCAGAAATCCCCTAGCAACCATTTTTTAAAATGCAGATCGTTATAACCGAAGACATCGTTTGGGTGCATAGATTTCAATTTCTCAGCCCAGTATCCGGGGTTCACTTGTCGGTCGAATAGCGGCAGCATGTCATCGGGTCCGGCGGCAAAAGTGAAGCTGCCCCGCTCCCCTGCAATCGTGAGGTATTTTGGCCAGGTGATGATGTCATAACGGCTCCTGTTGTCCCGCGTGTCGGTGACTTGCAAGTGCCGGTAGGGTCCGTCGTCGCGCACTACGTCGAGGATGTGCTTCCCGTTGCCTATCTCGGAGTTGAACAGGTCGAGCAGCGAGGTGTAGGGTGCCCGATTCATGTGATCGCAGTATGCTAAGTCGTCGGTGGTCAAAGGCTGGATGATGTGTCGTGTCATCAGAAATCCTCATCGTCTTCTGGTTCGGCTATGCCGCTGAACCACGGCGCAATCTGGGCGATGCTCTGCATCATGTGGTGGGTGTTCACTGTCTCAGCACCATTGGTAATAGCCGTATCTCCCAGCTTTCCCCCTTGCGTGTTGAAGAGGTAATTGCGTGAAACGGGTGCTGAAGTTGATCTGTGACTGGGGTGGCCGGTGGTGTTGTAGAAATAGTTGCTGGCTGACACTTCGTAGGACTGCCCGGTATCGAACCGTAAGCCTCGGAAAGAGTGTTCTGGTCGCAGGGTTCGCTGAACGTCCCAGCCGCGGTGCACGGCATCGAAGATTTGCTCATCGAGTGCGGTGAAGTCACTCTTGTGACAGGTGTCCTGACGGTCAATCCACGACATGATGTCTTGACGACCGGTGAGTTCGGTGGTCAAGATGTAGGGCAGCGAATCAGGTGACGCTTCGATCATGGCACTGGCATTGTCCTGCCGATTGTTGCAGCGTTCGTGGGCTGCCAAGTGCATGATCCAACCGTCGGGCGCGGTGTCGTCACTGTCGTATGCCAGGTGCCCAAGACGGACCAGCTCAAAACCGTGCTTTATCGCGTGACGAGCTATTTCGAGTAGATCATTCAGATGCTGGAAGGAGACAGGGTTTTGGCTCATACCTTCACAGATCCGTTTCCGGGAATTTCTTGTCAGCGGCCCGATATGCCAGTCGCAGCACCACATCTTGGGCCAGTGGTTCGGGGTGCTTGTTGACGATGGCCTTCTTGATAACTTCGATGGAGCCGTCGTCGTGAATCTTCCACAGTCCACACCCATGCGGGGCCATGACGTTGAGATGGTGCGGTACCGCATAGATGAATCGGTGGGTAACCCGCTGCCATGGTCGGCGCTTCTGCTGGGTGTCCAGATGGTAGTCAGACGCAGAGATTTTCACCTCGATAGCGGTGCGTTGATACGACTCGAACATCAGTGCATCAATGCGACGAAACGGTTTGTGGCCATCGGTGCGTTTGTCTGGGCTTGGTCGGTGATCCCAGTCGTGCCAGTACGGGTCGTTGATGCTGATCTCAGGCACCATCACGGCACGCGGATATTTGGCGTCAATGGCACCAAGAATGAAACCGGCGTCCATTATGCACGCACCTTGGCGATCACTCTGTCGATGCTGGCGTGAAGGTCACTCAGGTCACCGTCATTGACGATCACTTCATCAATTAACTCATCGGCAACACCTTGCTCCGAAGCGTGGCCATCGACCGGTTGGCTGGTTAGCGAAGGTCGGTCAACCCGCACCATGATGCCACCGGCATCCCGAACAGCTTGCGCTTCGTTATCGAACCGGCAGTCGGAGATCACTACTGATTTTCCACGGTCCCGCAGTTTCTCCACAGTGTCCATCGCCGTATCCACCCAAATAGTGTCGCTGACCAGCTGTCGGCCAATTTCTGTACCGATGATCTGTTGGAGTCGCCGAATTTCCGCGGCAGCCTCTGGCGCGATGTCCTTGGAGTCTTCTTTGAGACGATCCCAGTTTCCGTCCACCCGAGCCAACACATCAGCCATACGATGGTCACCGCTCAACAGGGGGTCGAGTCTACGCACAGCCATCGTGACGTGTGACGATCTGATAGGCGCAACGGTATTGACAGTAAAAGCCTTGCCGATGCGATGCTCTAAGGTTTGTATTTCAGCAAAGAGTTGGCTCACCCGTTGATCTTCTGTTGGCCTGGTGACATACGGATTCAGATCGGCCAGTACCCGTTTGACCGGATCGGCGAACGCGACGCGGACGAAACCGTGATGGCCTACGAGTTGGAGTGCGGCACTGTCTTTACCGCTGCGCTTTAGGCCGGTCAGACCGACGAGCTGTGTCATATGCAAGGTTCTTTCGTGGAAGGTTGACTACGAGCTTTTGCCCTGGGCGGCGTCGGAGCTGGTGGCCGTCACAAAGGTGTCACCGACGCGGATGGCGATGTCCAGAACATCAATGCGAGAGTGCTTGCTGGTGAGCATCCTGTGGAGATGCTGTGCAACGGTGCTCATCGCGACCACAGCCTCGTCCATGCCGTATTCATCGACGACTTGGTAGACCAGGTCGCGGTAGCTTTCATCGATGAACCAAGTTGAACTGTCGGTATTGATCATGCTCAGACCAAGCAGTAGTTCATCTGGCTCATCATCAATACCGGCGTATGGCACAGCTTTGAGACGTTCGCGACGCAGCTTGGGCATGACCTGTTTCATAGAGGCCCCGTACTGGTGTGCAAATGCCTCCATGATGATCGACAGCGCAAGGGAACCATGGTAGATGGACTGTTGCACGTCGTTCTTTTCTAAGGTGACTTTGATTTCACCCTGGTTACGCAGCGATGTAATCCATGTGCCCAGCCAGGAGTCCACGCCTTTGCGGTCGGTCTTGGACACGGAGGGGTTGAAAATGTTGAGTAAGTTCTTCATACCCAGTCAGTGTCCGGCGCGTTGCCCAACCTAGAACTCTAAGTCGAGCTGCATTTCTCCCAGATCGCGCTCAACCGTTTGGGTTTCTTCAGCTTCGATGTGCCGTGCTTCGGTGAGTGTTTCGGGGCGGTGGACGTGATGCTGCCATTCGGGACGGTCTGCCGGGGGCCATATTTCGATGCGTTCAGCCAAATATTCTCGTAGAGCAGGCTGCTCCCCAGGTTCATACCAGCTTTGGATAATGGAGGCCTTTGCTGCGGTAACTGGCTCCCAGAGTCCGCGTCCTGGTGCGATCTTCTCACCCAGGTTCGGTGCATCATAGGGGTTGCGTAAAGCCACCTGACGGTCCGCCAGCGTCGTTTGACCAAGGATGCCGCGTGCGAGGTTGGTCTTTAAATCTCCGGCGCCAGGAATGCTGTCTAACACCTTGGAGCTCAGACGCTGGGTGCCCAACAGTAGGGTAATCTCTACAGAGCGCGCTTCACGAGCGATACGGCCAACCAGTTCACCGATAACCTGCTTCTGTGCGTTGAGACGCAGCAGTTGTTCACGTGCCATTTCGGCTTCAGGGTTTTCGGATTTTGGCTGGGGCTTCTCCTGCTCCATCAGCGAGGTGAACTCATCTAACACCAGCAGAACGCGGGGTGGGCGAACATCGTCTGGCAAATTCGATAGCTTCTCGACCCCATGCTCGGTGACCAGTTGCTTTCGCAGGCCAACCTGCTCATAGACATGGCGCATGATGGCAGCAGCCTCGTAGACATCTCCGGTCATCCCGGCCACATAGTCTTTGGCAAACATGAAGTCCGCGCCGCCCTTAGTTGGGTCCAGGACGTAGACCAGCATCCCTTGGGTTAAGGCGGCATAGATGATGTTTTGGATGGTGATGGATTTACCGGAGCCGGTGGTACCCGAGAACAGTACGTGCGGGTCAGTGCCAGGGTTCCACCAAATCGTTTCACCATAGAGGCCAGTGGCGATAGGAAAGCCGCCCTCGGCCTGGTCCACGATGTCATAGTCAACCAAGGCAGGAAACGGCATCGGGTCAGTCTCAGAGATGACCAGCTCTATCTCGGAGGGGTTGCGTGATTCTGCCATTTGCGGTTGGACAAAGAAATTGGCTGAGATTGATTCCAGCTTGTTGCGTCGAGCGGTGAACGATTCAAGCGACAGCCCGGTTCCCAGCAGTGAGAAGGTTTTGACCTCAATCTTGTCGTTATCCTCAACGGTCTCCGATGAGATCAGCTGCGGCATGGTGCCAGATTCTGATTTGATACCGGCGTCGGTGAAGATTTGCTCCCATTCCATGGCATCAATGTCTTGTTTGGCGCGCTTGGTCAACTCCACACGATCCGGGTGTGTGCCAGCAATGATTCGCACACCCTCGATGTCTTCTCGTACTCGAAGGTATTCAACAGACCAGACGCTGCGCAGCTGACTGGCTTTACGTCGAATATCTGCCAGGGTCACCCCGCCATAGAGCCTGATGCGTAGCTGCCACAGGTGGGACCGGGAGCCAGGTGCGCTCATAGGGCGCGCGTTGATGAGTTCAGGACGCTCTAGTTTGGCATCGGCGAACCCTTTGTTCACCAGGTCAGCTAGCACCCACTCTGGGGCCTTGGAGCCTTGTGCAGGGCGTATATCTTCCATGGATCGTGGCACTGGCTGTGAAGCTCTACGGATGGTGAAAGCTTGGCGATGTCGTTCCGCTGGCCGGGACGCGCTGGGGTCATGGAATCCGGTCAGTGAGACGAAGGGGAATGCAGACAAAGCGTTTGCGATCTGTGACTCAAACGGGAAGAAGTCTTTTTCAATCGTCATACCGTTGCGCATCACGAAGGCTAATTGTTCAACTTCGATCCCCTCGGCAAGCTCTTGGACGCTTTGAGTCTGCCACTCTGGTCTTGGCGGATTGACCCCCTGTTTCAAAGCGTCAGCAAAACGCTGATTCCACCATTGCTCGCCTAAAAGCTCCTCGATCTTTTGATCATTGAGTCCAGAATTTTCCATGAACTTAGCACCGTCGAAGGTGCCAACATACAGTGCGCCGGCAAAGTCGTTGAAGCGGTGGTCACCCAGCACCTCAACACCAATTCGACCAGCAGCAGGCTCTAACATCCCGGCAATCTCAGATGGCGGTGCACCGGTGAAATCTACGAAAAACACCTGGTGTTCTGAGTCATCGGTGGTGATTGGGTCGTGTGCCAGCGGCATGATGCGCATGGCAGTTTCATCTGAAGCCTGGGCAAAGATCACCCGCAGCAACGTTTCCACGGTGTCGCTATCTGTTTCGGCGTCAGCGATGGATGGTACGGCTTCTGGGTCTTGGATTTCGAGGATGTCGAAACGCAATGCATCAACGGTGCCGGGACGAGGATTACCCGAGGCGTCCATTTGTTCCACCGGCGCCAGCGCAACGGATGACGAGCCGCCCATCGTCGAGGCGATCTTGTCTCCCATCTTCAACGCCGCGTCACTACCGCCAATGCGCACGTTGGACTGGAATTGGTACGTTACTATCGGGCATTCTTGGGTGCCGTGCTCGATGATGTCCAGCAGGCGTGGTGGTGGGTCTTGCTTCAGCGCTTTGAAACGCTCATCCCACTGGTGACGTGCTTCAACAACTTTGCGCCAGTGCGTCATAGCCTGGTGCCGGGCGGCTGGATAGGTGCCTGCCATGAGGCCGGAGACCACTGTGAGTAGCAGCGTGAGACCGGTATTCCAGAAGGACTGCTCCATGGCGAACGGGCTGACAATGATGGCAGCGATACCGCCCAACGCCGCCGGTGCAATGATCAGGTGTGGGGATTTTTTGGCTACCGTGACGGCATCGGTGAGGCGGGTGCCTGGTGAAATGTCCTGTGGGTCGATGCTCATGCGCTTGGCGTATGACAAGGCCAGCAGTGTCAGGGTCACCGCTATTGCGTTAAGCAGATGGAAAGTATCGACAATGCTGTGATCGACTCCCAGTTGACCGGTAACAAAACGCTGCACTCCATCGACGTGTAACTGTGGCATGGTTCCCACGATGAGGCCCGCGATAATAGCGAAGAACGCCGAGTAGAGCAGTTTTAGGCACGCTGCCAGATACGTGGAGAGTATCTTCTTGAAGTTGGCACCCTCGGGGACCTGTGGTGCTGACCAGCCCTTGGGTGGCCAGATACTCTTGGTTGCCAGCGTTCGCCAAAACTTCTGACGAAGCTGTGCTCGCACAACGTGCTCTTCGTTCTTTTCAGCAGCTTTGAACGCCGGTAACTGGTAGTTGAAACCAGCAATCATCAGCCCCAGCCAGGCGAAGACACCACCGGGTAGACCCGCGAACTGAGCGATGACCGACAGCACCGCGGTGACGATCAAAATGGGGATAGCGAGGTTATTTTGCTGTTTCACAGATATCTAATCTTCTTGGACTGGTGCTGGGTGGGCGATAAACCAGCAGGTTCTGATCAATTCGTCGCCGAAACCGGCCTGTTCAGCAACTTCTTGGACATCTTCGCCAGAGGTCACCACATGCAAAGCAGTCAACACTTCGAGCTCATCGACGATGCCATGCAGGTCTTTGACGGCTTGGAAGAACTGGGCTTTATCAAGCTTGCCTTGGCCAAGTTGACCACCGATGGCACCCAATAGTTGAGGGATAGCTTGGTGGACAGGCTCGCTGGACAGTTCGTGTATGAAATTCGACATTTTTACCTTCCGAAACCTAGTCGATATATGCCCAGCAGCTGACTTGCCAACAGCTGATCAGGCTCACCTGGGTGTTCCTGTAGCCACCTGTCAATGATGGAATAGGCGGCTGATGCAGCGACCATGGGCTGGGCCAGCTTCCGGGCAGAAGACCCAATACGTGCACGGTGACCCTTTGAATGGACAACGGTCAGCACATTAATGTGGTCCGGTGCGTTATCCAGCATGGCTACCAGCGCGTTGACAGCCTGGGTCATGGCCTGTGGGGTGCTTATTTTGGACAGTCCGCGGTACAGGTTTCCGCCAAGTGCCCAGTATCGACCGGCTGACCAGTACTTTGAATCGATGGCGAACACCGCATTGTCGCGCACGATCAAATGATCAATGTCGGTGCGTAATTTGATGGGCAGTTTGAGGCCATGAAAGATCATTGCCTGGCTGCCGTAGCCGTCAATGAGGTCAGCAGTCGCCCGTTCACCACTAAATCCAGCCGAGACAGCCTCTTGGCTGAACTTCGTATTGGTGTGGGCGCTGGGTTGGCCAAAGACGCCACGTGTTTGCACGGCGCGCATCTTAGAAGAACACCGCTTGGATGAGGAAAAACGCAGCCAAGACGATGGCGATGCGTAAAATCCACTGGCCAGCTGTCGAGTTCAAGAAGTCACTGACTTCACGACGGCCACGATCTTCTTCGCTTGGTGTATTGCTATCTTTGTTTTCGGTCATGCCCTGATAGTGTCCGGCACACGACCTTTAGGCTCAGTGCTCTCGGCTCGTCTTCCAGGCAGCCAGTGATACACCGATCATCGGGTCAGTCAGATCAACCATATGCTCTACGAACGCTTGGCCAGTGTGCATCATCCGCAGCACCCTATACAGTCTGCCGCATCGTGGGCATATCAAATAGGGGTCTTCAATATGCTCGACATAGACTAATCCAGTGCCGGTCTTTTCTTCTATCTGTGTGATGGCCTCGCCGCGAGGGGAACATACAGCAAAGTCATCTAGTCCACGGTGATTACCGCAAGGACAGAGCAGGGAGTCAGGGTCGTGTTGGGTGATTGTTCCCATTTTGGTTCGCCGCATAATTTCGTATTCTATGGCGCCGGGAAGCACTTTTCGACCCTCACTATGGACTCACATGTCAGGTAATCCCTAAAATTGACAGCACGAGTCCGATGATAGTGTCAATGAGCCCAAGCCAGAATGGCAGCATCACACTGGGGGCGATCAGTGCGGTGGTCAACAGCGTGGTGAACAGCAGTGCGACCATCCAGCCCTTGAAGCCATCTTTTTTGTAGTTGGAAAAGATCGTGAGCACTTGGAAGGTGATGAGGATGACAGCGACCCAGGTTAGAATGGTGCCCAGCTGTGGATTGGCCTCCAACATGGGGTTGAGGTAATTGTTGAAGGCGTCTTGAAACCAGGTGACTTGGCCGCCTTGGACCGCGTCACCGGGCGTCTGCGCAGCAGCCATCGGCATTGTAAGCGTCAAGACTCCGTTAATAGTCATTCTTCACCCTTTTTATAGTTGGTAAGTTTTCGTTGTTCCACCTGAAGTGTCCGGGGCCGTCACGACCTGCTGATGCGACCTTCGTCTTCTTTTGGCGCGATGGTGTAGGAGGCTGGCTTTTGCCAAGTGCCGGTGCAGCTGTTGGTCATGTGGCATTTGGCCGGAATGGTTTTCGCATAGGCGGCGGTGGCGTTGCATTTGGTGCATACTGCAACCGAAACTTTGGGCGATTTCCGTTGAGCTGACACGATATCGGTGTTGTCATCGATGTCTTCAACTGCAAACTCTAGATCATCCAGTCGGTCCATCACCTTGTCGGCAAGTTTTTCATCGGCGCGGATTTTCGCAACGGCAGAGGGCCAATCGTTGGTCTTGGTGAGCGTGAGGATGAGGTGACCGGCGCCAGCGATTTCGGAGAGTTCTAACGCGGTGAATTCCTCATCGGTGAGGTTATCTGGGTTGATGGCTTTAGACATAGGGTGCTCTCATCGGTCGGCGCTGAGACCTAGCGCATCGGCTATGGCATCAATCATGGGCAGAGAGGTTCTGAACCACTCCGTGCCAGCCCGAGTGGTCTTCTGATGGTGACCGGCACGTTTTAAGATGTTATGAAAGTGCACTTCGTCTTCAAAACAATGATCTGAGGGGTAGACACGGATAATTTCGATATCTTCCGGCACCTCTGTTTGTCGCCGTTGCTGCTCTAAGCGCCGACTGGTGGCCTGGGACGCACCGACCTTGAACAAAGTGCGCTCATCGTCGCTGAGCAGTTCGGTGATCAGGTATTGCGGGTAGGTGTAGACATAGACTCCCGGTACCGTCTCTTCATCCAGCCACTCGCGGGGGTCCACCAGGATGCCGTTGCCTGGAAGGGGCTGCTTGGGGCTGTGGTCAGAGAGCTTGGGTTCGGTGTCGATCACCTGGTGCAGGTGTTTTCTCAGTCCAGGGCTGATGTCGAACATCAGGATGTCTCGGGCTGCACCTTTGGCATAACTGTGGACTTGCTTGCCAAAGTTGGTGGCAAGTGATGGATCATAAATCATATCAATGGCATGGAGGTGCTTTTCCACATTCCAAGGCTTATCGTGGCCAAAATGGCGCGCCATTTCAGTTGAAGTCATGTCTTCATCCAAGAGTTCAAAGACATCGCTGATGAAGCGGTCGGTTAGTAGCATGACTTCTTCGAGTTCATCGAGTATCTTTCGGCGCACGGAACCTCCTTCCATTGGTCGTCCATCTCCACTGTGTCCGGCATCAGGACTGTTTGCCGGTCAGCTCGTTCAGAATATGCAGCGCAAGCAACGGTGGCACGGCGTTACCGATCTGTTCAAAGACCTTGGTTTTCGTGCCCTGGAACGGGTAGTCAGACGGAAAGGATTGCAGAGTTGCCGCCTCGGTCGCGGTGAGTCGTCGTAGCGGAGCATCAGCCAGTGGTGGCTGCGTACCATTGATAACCTCGCGGTGATATTCTTCAATGAATTGGCCACCAGACATGTCCACGATATGTGAATGGTTGCCACCGGCGGAGGCAGTCATCACCGGTGCGGGGCGGTGCTCATCGAGTGGCCGGCCTCCCCCGTTGAATAGCATCCCGGCGTAAGGACTTGGACGGAGCACCGGATTTTTGGCCGGCACAATCTTTGCTCCGCGATCATGTTCAGCTAGCGCTTGGCGCCGCTGGTCTGTAGTGAATCCCTTGGGTCCAATCGTGTGGCGTGACAGGCTAGCTGTGGTGGTTGGTGCGGGGTGTTCAACCGGACGCTGATACCGAGCCTCATCATCTTCTCCCCAGCGAGTGGTGTTATTGGTGTCGTAGACCATTCCCGACTCCTCGACCGGCTCGCCGGTGTCCCCCACCTTGTAGAGGTGAGAATTCGTGGTCACAGCCATCGCCGGGGTATCGCCATGACGACGCTGATACTGTTCACCAGTTGGTTTTTGGTTTCCTTGCAGGAAGAACGGGCTGATAGAGACTTCGACACCCGAAATGTCGTCTGCCCATTTGCCTTCTCGGCGTGCCTTTTTCATGCCTTTTCGTGCAGAGTTGCCGAACGGTTCCGCTCCGCCGGTCGCACCGCCGCCTGCTGTTACCGTCATCGTGGGGCGCTGCGTCATCCCCCATCCCAGGGCTTGTGCCATAGAGACCCACGGCAACACGTTCTCATCCATCTTCTGAGGGTTCCGAGGGTGATATTTAGAATGTGTTGGTGCTGGAAGCGTAGCCTGATGATCTAGTGATGCCACGAGAATGGCGCGTTTCCGGGTTTGTGGCACACCGTGGGCCTCGGCTTGGACTAGGCCGACCTCACCGCGGTATCCCAGGGTTTCCAACACAGTGAGCATGGCTTCCCAGACGGGTTTGACCGGTGGCACCTGCTCGAAGGCGATGTGTCGATACGGGGTGCCAGCGTTGTGCATGGAAATAGCCCAGATGAGCGGGGTGAGCACCAGAGCTGTGCGGTCGTCATCGTAGCTGTACAGGTCGATGGTCTCGCCGTTGGCGATGCGCTGGATGTCGGATAGAACCTGGTCTAAGGCTTTTCGTCCGGCACCGTTTCCGGCGACTGAGAATGATTGGCATGACGGTGAGGCGATGAGTACATCTGCGGCTACCGGTTCATAGGCCCTGATGTCGCCGTGGACGGTTTGGTGCCCGGCGGCTTTTCGTGTGGCCACTGCTGCATCGTCCCATTCGTAGCCGGTGACATCGATGCCCAGTTGCTGGCAGGCGACATCCCACCCTCCGGGGCCGGCAAAAAGGTCGATGGCGGTCAGCGATGAGGGTTTCGGAGAGGTCTGCATGGACAGACAGTGTCCGGCGTCTGCAATGTACCACCCCGGACACTTTCAACCCCATGAACACTACACTGCAACAGCGCATAGCATCCTTCAGCGGCACGATTCGCGCCCGAGCCGGCTACCTCTGGTACATTTACCGCGACCTTTGGCTCTTTGTTTCAATGGCATTAGTCGGCTTTGTCACCATCGTTCTGGGGTACTTCTGGCATGGAGCGTCCGTAGGTTTTGCGTCCCTGATCGGTCTCGCTGTGGCCATCGTTTCCGCGTTTTCGGCATTGCTATATCGTCGGAACATCAAGAAAAAGTGGACCAATGTGCAGCTTCAACGCCGCGATGTAGTCGATGTCATGCAGGACTTTGGTGAAGCAGGTGTCATTGAGCTGCAAGATGCCGGCAAATATGGTGTTTCAGAACTACTCTGGCGAGACCCCTCTATTGATGAGACGCTGCAACAGGGTGCTGGTCAGATAGAGGTCGTGGTTGCTGATGAAGCCTACGCTCTCCCCGGTGACTTGCGTTCCATTGCCCCGAGAGCATTTCGCAGTCTGGCCAACCAGTCGTCTCCTGACACGCCGGATCGTTTGCCACGGTGGTTTAACGGGAAGCTTACCCGCCTGGCCAGCGACCCTTCTGCATTCCAGGCGGAACCCCTGAAGTTGGAGTCAGTACGATTCTTCGATGGTCAGGCATCCAATGAGCAATTGCCGTGGTGCCGAACCGATGCAACTGAGGATCGCTCGGTTATCCATCAGCACCTATTCGATAATGACGGTGACGTGCTGAATCTGGCCTCCTCGGGGCTTGCCAATATGGTCGGCATTAGCGTGCTAGCCATCACCACCGACGGCTATGTGCTCTTCGTGCAACAGGGCGCTAGCAACTCGGTGCAGTCCAGTGGGTATGCTGCCTCTGGATCGGGGTCGTTGGACTGGAGTGATACTGTTGCTGTGCACAAAAGGTGTCAGAAGCGTGGCGAAAACATGACGTTGCACGAGCTGTTGACCGCAGGGATGCAGCGCGAGATGCGTGAAGAATCCCAAGTGCACCGTGATGAGATCGTTGATGAATCACAGGTTGTGACCGGCTACTCACGCTGGCTTTCTCGCGGTGCCAAGCCTGAGTTCTCTGGGTTGGTCAAGCTCAATGTGGCCATGGCTGATGTGATAGAACGTGCACCTGGTGCAGATGAAGCTCAGTACAGCGTGGGGCGTGGCTGGGTACCAGTTGACGTGCTGCTTGCCGATGCAGATACCTGGGGTGAGCGACACGATGCTTTACGACAATCACTTGCACGGCACCATCGGGACACCAGTATCCCAGAAGATTTGGTTCTGGGTGTCTCGACGATGGCCGCGTGGTGTGCAGCAGCCGATTTTGTGGCAGCAAACCGATGGTACGTTGAGGGTCTAGGCGATGTGGAGGACGATACGAGCGACGATGCGTTGAACGAAGCCAGCTAGTCTGCCAGCCTCCATGTTACGCCGATGTCGTTGCCATGGAATTCCAGTTCGACTGCGGAGTTTTCGATGACGGGGTCGTCATGTGCTGAACTGTCCTCTAAGAATCCGGCATTGATCCACTCGACCATCCAGCATGGCTGACTGTGACAGCTGGAATGGGGCGGATCGTGATCGTGACATTGCAGGGTGTCGAAGGATTCGGTGTGGCATTTGGGGCGGATGCGACAGCGAGCATCATGTGATGAGAAACAGATGATCCTGGTGCCCTCGGCATCAATGCGGTGGTGAGCTATCTCATGCATCCCGCTCCAATCGCTGTGCATCCAGGGCGCAGCATGGCCGGACTTCTGCAAAGTGGGTGCGACGATAGTTTTCGCATGACATCGTCACGTTGTGCGAAGAGCAGCACGGTGCGTGGTCAGGTTCTCCCCAGTCAGCTTCTTTCATGACTGCCCTTCTTCAACAGCCTCAATGCCAGCTTTGTTCATCATCATTTTCGCCCGGTGGATCAGCTGTTCTGAGGTCGGAACGTAGCCGGTGCGCCAGCCGTATTGAGCGACTTCATTCCACAGGCTGTCGGTCATGCGTAGCCAAAACGTGGTGCCGCCGGAATGGTGGGCTTCCACGATGTGCCAAGCCAAGGTTTTGGGCAGCTTTGGCAGTTCGGTGACTGTCTTCTGAGATTTCAGGTTGTGCTTCATAATTTCACCGTGTCCGGCATGAAAAACCGGGGTGACAGACAGCGATACGCCCATCACCCCGGCTCAATGCGGTGGCGTTATGCAGTTGGTGCTGGTGGTCGCCCAGGTGTTTCGGGTGGCTTTGGTGCGTCTTCGGTATCAGACTTGGCAGTTGTCAGTTCACCCAACTGACTGATGACGTTGGTGACCTCGGAGGGGATAATCCAGAGTTTGGAGGATTCCGAGTCGGCGATCTTCGGCAACGCCTGAATGTACTGGTACGCCAAGAGTTCATTATCGGGCTTGCCCTCGTGAATAGCATCAAACACGGTCTTGGTGGCTTCAGCTTCAGCGTTGGCTTCCAAGACTTTGGCCTCTGCTGCGCCCTCGGCTTCGAGGATAGATGATTCTTTGTCACCCTCAGCCTCTAGGATGGCAGCTTGACGCTTTCCTTCAGCGGTGAGGATGTCAGACTGCTTCTGACCTTCGGCGGTGAGGATGGCGGCTCGGCGGTCACGTTCGGCACGCATTTGCTGTTCCATGGACCGTTGGATGCTCTCGGGCGGATCGATGGATTTCAGCTCGACTCGGGAGACTCGAAGGCCCCACTGTGAGGTTGCTTCGTCTAGTACCCCGCGTAGACGAGTGTTGATTTCGTCTCGGGAAGTCAGGGCATCTTCCAGGTCCATGCTGCCAACGACATTTCGCAGCGTGGTGGTCGTCAGATTTTCTACAGCGGAGATGTAGTCGGCAATTCCGTAGGTTGCGGTGGCAGGGTCGTTGACCTGAAAGTACACGACCGTGTCGATGGAGACCACCAGGTTATCTTCGGTGATGACCGGCTGCGGTGGAAAGGATACGACTTGCTCTCGGACATCGATCAACGGCAGCATCTTGTCTACGAAGGGCACCATCAGGGTCAGGCCAGCATTCTGGGTTCGGTGGTATTTGCCCAGCCGCTGAATGATCCCAGAATACCCCTGGGAGACGATGCGGAACGATTTTACTAACACGGCGACAACAAAGACCGCCAAGACGATGAAAAGCACCGTCAGAAATGCACCCATACGAGGGTCCTTCTTTCGTGGAATTGATAGGTTCAGCTATTGAGTGTCCGGCGCCAGCAGTCACCATCGCGGCTTGCTCCCATGCAGCACCAGCCAGGTGTCACAGGGCCATGCCAGGGTCATCGGGTGGCAGTGCGAGCAGTACGTCAGGGTGGCGCGGAGGCCGACGGTCACGGGGCGGTGGAGTTCTTTGAGGTTGGCGATGATGTCTTCGGAGCTGACCATCACACCGATACCGGAGCTTTGATCGTTGGGTGGTGCTGATAGTTGACCAGCTCGATGTCGTCGTACTCATAGCTGAACAGATCGGCAGGCTTGCGGCGGAAGTGCAACTGTGGGTACGGAAACGGTTCGCGGCCCAGCTGTTCTTTCACTTGGTCAACATGATCGGTGTAGATATGCACATCTCCCCCGGTCCAGATGAATTCGCCAGGGTGATACCCGAGTTGGTGTGCGACCATCACGGTCAACAGAGCGTACTCCGCGATGTTGAACGGTACGCCCAAGAACATGTCGGCAGATCGTTGGTAGAGCTGGCAGTTGAGTTTGGCCGACCCATCGGCCTGGGGCTGGACGTTGAATTGGAACAGTGCGTGGCAGGCTGGTAGCGCCATCTCATCGAGTTGCCCTGGATTCCAGGCAGTGACGATATGCCGGCGCGAGCTTGGGTTATTGGCTAGTGATTCCATAACCTGCTGCATTTGGTCGATGGATTCGCCATTGGGCGTTGGCCATGATCTCCATTGCACACCATAGACGGGGCCAAGTTCGCCATCCTCGGAAGCCCATTCATTCCAGATGCGTACCCCGCGCTCTTGGAGCCATCTGACATTGGAGTCCCCTTGCAGGAACCACAGAAGTTCTAATGCTGCTGACTTGAAGTGCACACGCTTGGTGGTGATCAGCGGGAAGGATTCGGACAGATCGAAGCGCATTTGCCGACCAAATACCGAGTAGGTTCCGGTGCCGGTGCGATCTTCGGTCAACGTGCCGTTTTCCAGCACGTCGGCGAGCAGGTCTTCGTAGGGGGGTTACGATGGTCATGAGTTGCGTTGCTCCTGGTGGTGTTGATCTAGTGTTCGGGCAAAGCTTCGATGACGTTTGCTCTGGCGCCGTCCTGGTAGCCGTCGCTAAGGTCGTACCAGAATCCGCTGCTGAGCCGGACGAGACTTCGGTCGGAGGTGTCTTTGCGTTCGGTAATGGTCTGAACGCCGATGATTTCTTCAACGCCGCTATCCGCTACCCATCCGCCGCCGTATTCGTCATCGACAAATTTTTGGTGCACAGGATGGTCGAGGTTGCGTTTGACGAGCACTTGGTCGCCAACAGTAAGGTCGTGGAGTTGGGTCATGACTTCCTTTGAGCGCTCTGTATGGATGCGAAATGGCCGATGCACACCGGTTGCGGTTTATGCTCACCACTAGGCAGGACTTGAACAACCCAGGTTGTTGATTCACGGTGACAGTTTTTGACGTGGCACTGCTTGGGCATCATCTCTTCGAGCAGCCTCTTACACTGGTTCAACATCTTCGTCATCGACCAGTTCGCCATAGGTGCCGTCGATGGACCAGGTTGTATCGCATTGCTTGCAGCACAGCGTTTCGCTGTCCTCATTGATAATCTCGCCGTCGTCGCAAACGGTGCATTGTGCGTAAAGATGCCATTGCACATCAAGATCGGTGGCTCGGCCTGGGGCGTGCTGGTCGATGTGGTCCTGCATGAATCCGCGGCGCACGTGAACATATTTGACCGGCAGAGCAGTAAATATCATCGCATCACAGGCACTGCATCGGGAAGTTACCGATACCATGTGGTCGATTTTCACAGACTGGGTCTGGGTGACGATCTCGTGTGCATCAATGCCGTCGGTGTGAACTTCGTAGATGGTTTCCTTGCTCATCGTCAAGCGCCCCAATCAACGACGGTTGCTGGCAGGTCGAAGTCATCGGCGAATTCAGCCCAGCGTAACGTTCCACTTTTCGTCTTCACATAGGTTTCTGGTGGCAGCTGGTGCAGCTGCTCGATGGTGTAGATGCGCGAGACATCGTGGAGGGTGGACAGCACGGAGTGGGCGTATGGTTCGGCAGCGCCGATGGCAGGAATGTCGGCTGCCAAAATGTCTGCCACCGCGTTGACGACCATGGGCGGGTAATGGTGCGATGTTGCTTCTTGGCTGCTCTCATTGGTTTCGGTTCTGGCAGTTCCAGCGGTAGCAAGCAGGTGTTTCAGTTCAGCGCTGTATAGCGAAGCATCGGCAGGTATGCCGCGGGACTGGTCTTCGTTGTCCCGGTACAGTATCCAGGCATCTTTTAGGGCTGCAAAGGCTGTTTCCGTGTCGGTTGTAGCCAAGTGTTGGCTCATGGTGCTCCCCCTATCGTCGTGGCTTTTTACCGTTGTGCAGCAGTTGCTTTGGCTCGCGATAATGCGGACAGCCGGGAGTGTACCGGCAGGTGCAGTCGTATCCGCCACCTTCGATGCCAGGGCAGACGCCACAACACGTTTCGGGCCGTGGATTATGAACAAACATAGTGTTTCCTTTGACCGTGGAGGCTTGGTGTTATCCCAACCGTGTCCGGCGCACCTGCTACGCACGTTGGCTGCGCAACGCTGAGATGTCCTCATCGGTGAACACCACGACCGCATGATCTCGCGGGGTGCCGGAGCAGTCCATGACCGACCCCCAGCCAGCCGGAGCCGTAATGAATTCGCGGTGCTGTCGATCCGCATGACAATGCTCACAGTCCACTGTCTGAACCGTGTTCTGCTGCTTTCGTGCTCGAATAATCAGACCGATGCAAAGCAGTGCTAGCGGTGCGTTGATGATGCCGGGTGCTGCAACCCAGAACGCGGACTCCTGGGCAGCATAAACGCCCCACAGCACGGCGTTGGATAGCAGAAGGACTTGTGTGCCCACGCTGATGCTTGACAATGCGTGAGGGTCGTTGCGGGATGCCCATACTGATCGTGCCTGGGGCAACCAGACGACGAAAGCCACCGTGGATGCGATGAACCCCGCAACATTGGCACCGCCGATGATCGCTATTGCAACGACGAGGGCCATGATGCAGGCCAGGGCTATCTCGGGTGAGCGCAAAGCGCCCTTATCTCCCTCGGTACTGGTGACTCGTGCAGTGGACTTAGAGGTGTTGGTACTGGCCATCTAGTGAAGTCTCTCTGATTGAAGCTGAGCAGCGAATAAAACAGGCAGGCCGATTTGGTCTGCCTGCCTGTTCAGTGTCCGGCGCAGTGTTACGTTTAGCCTTTGACTTCGACTCCGTGAACAGCAGCGAGGCGACGGTTAGAGAGTTCCCAGGTGCCATCATGCAGGTCTGCCAGCATTTGATCTGCCCAGCCGTCCTGATCCATGTCATATCCTCCGCCCAGCGTGTTCAGCGAGGACCGTACGATACCGGGGCCAACGTTGTTGTATGAGGTTTCGCGTTCGATGAGGTCGATGACGGTATATTCTCCGGTGCCCTTGGGCTGGAAGAGAGCTTGGCGGGACGCGATCACGTACCGATGATCTGTGGCTTTGACCGTCCACCAGCGTTGCCTCTGGCCTCCGTCATGTGGCGGAATGAAGCGTATCTGGTCTCCTGCAACGATGTCTTCAAGCGGCTTGCTAACAATGATAGGTTCTGTCATGCAGAGGTAGTGTCCGGGGCGAGGTGCGGGTATCGATTAGTCAGCGATACAGTCAGTAAATGCAGCACCGTGCCAGCCATGTCTGCAACACCTTTCGAGTACGACGAGTCATCGCCATTGTCCTGTGACATCTGCGTTGCCACGGTGTGGATCGAGCCGATGGCGGCCACCAAAGTTCGTGTATCTTGCGAGCCAGCGGATTGGATTCGCTGGGATATTTCGGCCAGCGCTTGGTCAAGCTGCTGTGTCATCACTTTCCGAACTCCTGGTCTTTCCCCAAGCCAACACATGGGCCGGAAGTAGGACGTAGGTGCTGTTCCAACTGGTTTCGTCTCCAGCTGCATCCCACCAACCGGTTTCATACTGGTGCATGATTTGCCCGTTGAAGTCTTTGACCACGGTTCCGACCGGCAAAGCTTCGACCTGGTCAAGATCGGTGAGTCGGGATTCGCGCCGGAGGGCTAACAGGGCGTTTCGTGCGCTGTCGCCGTTCCAGTTCATAGCCTGTTGAACGGCGTTGATGACATGCTCTGGAGGCAGATGTGTATTCGTGAATTCGCTAGACATAGCGCAGAGCCTTTCGACGGTCTGACATTGGGCTACCTCTACTGTGTCCGGAGGGCTCAGTGCCCCTCGGCACGTTGTTCGTAGCGCTGCGCGGTGCGTTCACGTCGAGTGCGGTTGGTCGGGTCACGGTCGGGCCGAGGGATAGATGCACAGCACCCACAATCGTACCCGTAGGTTTGAGGGTGTTGTGCTGGTCGGTGACCTCCGCGCTGGTCTCGGTTGTCTCGTGCCATGAAGCTCTCCTATTCGTTATCGGCCAGCACCCAGGCCGCGTGACGTTGCACGGCGTACCGCACGGTCGGGGCGATATCGTCGATGGATTGCAGGTCGGTGAGGATGGTCAACGCTGTTTCCAGGGCGATCCTGGTCAGCACTTCATCCTCCAGGATTTCGGAAGTCAGACTGTTGAGCGCTTCCGCACCCGCAACCCTCTTCCTTGAATCCTCCCCACGGATGAATCCGGGGGATTCCTGACTAGGCTGCCTCAGCGAGCTGAGGTCTTAGACCATCGTGGTCAGCAGGGTTGAAACCAGCCCTGATAATCATGTTTCGTGCGGCATTGAGGTCTCGGTCAATGCTGGTGCCGCAGTGGTTACACGCATAGGTCCGTTGGCTCAGTTCGATGCGGCGCTTGGCTCTCGTGCCACATGTTGAACAGTCCATGGTCGTGTATTTCGGGTCGATGAGATGCAGGGTTGCCCCGTAGTCCTGGGCGGCCTGGGCGAGCTCGGTTTTGACCAGTCCGATGGCGTTTTCTGCTGCTTTGCGCGCCATCCGGGTTGTCGCGAGGAATGCTGGCTTGAAGTCCTCACAGGCGATGTGCAGATGGTTGGCTGCCACGTGTTGTGCCCAGGATCGTGCTTGTTCTTTGCGCTGCCATCGCACGGTGCGTTGGATTGTAGCCGCCTTGGCTTTGGCTTTTCGGTAGGGTTGCCAGTCGCGCTTGGCACGGTGTCGAGCCATTTTGCGTTGCTCTCGCTTTAATGCTGCGGCACTGCGACGGGCGCGTTGGCTGTAGTGCAGGTCAAATTGGCCGTCAGTGGTTTTGGCTGGCGTTTTCACGCCCCAGTCAATGCCAATCGCCCCATCGCGCTGCCGAGACTTTACTTGATGCTGCCGCTCTACGACGAAAGAAGCCCACCACCAGCCGGCGGCATCTTGATAGACCCGCACCGACGAGGGTTCGGAGGGCAGGTCACGACTCCACACCACCGGGATGATCACCCCACCTGCAAGGCGCAGTCGGCCATCTGGTAGAGAGAAGCCTCGCAGAGTGTAGTTCAGCGACGGCAATGAGCGCTTCGCGGCCTTGAATCTCGGTGGCTTGCGTTGGCCTTTGAAAAAGGCGTTTTTGGCGGCGACAAAATCCCGGATGATCTGCTGCTGTGGCACCACTGGCTGAGCAGTCAGCCAGCTATTTTCGCTGCGCCACTTGGTCAATAGCCGGTGCAGCACGGTCTGACTGGTGTCTTGGTGCTTGGTGAATCGCTCTACGCACTGGTTCCACACCCATCGGGTGGCGTCGTATTGTGCGGTCAATAGTGCTAGCGCCTGGCGACCAGGTCGGAGCTTATATTGATACCGCAACTTCATACAAATCATTATATAGTGGCTACATGTCTAATGCACGTTATGCAGGCTACCGGTCCAACCGCAATGTCGTGTTCAACTGCCAATACCACGTGGTGTGGTGCCCAAAGTACCGTCGAAACGTCCTGGACGAACCCATCCAAGGCCGACTACGTGACATCATCTATGAGGTCTGTGATGAACGCGATGCCAGCATTATCGAACTAGAAATCATGGTCGATCACGTCCACCTACTGGTCGAGGTAGACCCGCAATACGGCATCCACCGCCTGATTAAAAACATCAAAGGCCGATCCTCACGACTCCTCCGGTCAGAATTTTCAGAACTCACCACCAGACTACCCAGCCTATGGACCAACTCATACTTCGTCTCCACCGTGGGCGGCGCACCACTAGAAGTCATCAAGCAATACATCGAAAACCAAAAACACGTCTAACCAGGCGCTATCCCTCCCCACGGATAAATCCGGGGGCTTCCCGCGCTCTCTGGTGAATAGTGGCTGAAGCGGTCTTTATCAGCACCATCGTCATCGGATGGCTGGTGGCCGGTGAGCTGTTGGAATGCCTGGTCGATGTCCAGGTCAGTGTCGATATCGGGTGGTGTGGTGGTCATGAAATTTCCTAGGCAGCCTGACGGTCTTTGGAATCTTTGGTGCTACTGGTCAGATAGTCTTCGAGCCAGTCTGTGACCGGCATAATGTTCGCGTATGGGACGGTCGCGACCACCTCCAAGATGTCCTGTCTGAAATCCCAGAGCTTGCTGACATTATCGGCGATGAGGCCGACCATCAGCTGGTCATCAACGTAGTCCGTCCCGCTGATCCAGCGCACCACGATGTCTGTGGAGGCATATCGACGATACTTTTTGAGCAGGTCATCGATAGGGAGTGCTACATCGATCCTGATCTGTTTGGGGTGGAGGATGACGAACGCGCGACCATAGGTGCGTTCATCTTCTGTGCTGACGGTATCGACATCTGACCACATACCTTCTGCTCGTTCAGATGATGCGCCGTGTGCAGTTCGGAAAACCATGCTGTTGTCCTGACGTTGTGAAAGTGTGTTCACTTGGTCAGTGTCCGGCGCCGAACGCTGAAACCATCTCCTCGGTGGATATTCGAGATATAGACTGACTGGTGTCCCTACGAGAAGGAGTTCGCTATGAAAGTCGAAGAGGTGTATCAATATGCACCAACGATGCAGCCCAGACGCCTCATCTCTGCCGGTGTTGGTCGGGTGCCTGCTGGCTTTCCTTCACCGTCCCAGGATTACTCTGACACCAAGATTGATCTGAACCAGATGTTGATCAAAGACGAACTTTCCACATTCGTTGTTCGAGTCTCTGGTGACTCGATGGAAGACGCCGGCATTTTTGATGGTGACGAGCTGATCGTAGATCGGTCGATTGAGCCGCATGACGGCCATGTAGTCATCGCAGTGGTGGACGGTGAGATGACCGTAAAGCGCCTCCGGGTGACAGACACTGGGGTCGTGCTCCAGGCGGAGAACGCGCAATATCCTGACGTCACGGTGCCAGAGCTATCTGACCTGGTGGTTTGGGGTGTGGCGACTCGGTGCCTGCACCGCTTGTGAGGCCGACGCTTAGCGTGTCCGCTGCATCAGGCTATAATCTGGTGTCCCCTATACAGTCGCTGGAGGCGCCATGCAGGTCCAAGAAATATCCGCTGTAACCAGCAACTCCAATGACCTGGCTGCTGACCAAAAATCTGTCCCACCCACACGCAGAGCCGACAGCCAAACGTATGTTGCCTTGGTTGATGTGAATTCGTTTTTCGTCTCAGCAGAGCGTGTATTTGATCCAACCCTGGCAGACCGTCCGGTAGTCGTACTGTCCAATAACGACGGCTGCTGTGTTGCGCTGTCACCCGAGGCAAAAGCATTGGGGATTGAGATGGGTACGCCGTGGTTCAAGATATCTGCGGGGGCTGATCAAGTCGGCTTGGTAGCAAAATCCTCAAACTATGAACTCTACGGCTCGATGTCTGAAAAAGTGATGGGTATCCTCGCGCGATTCTCAGCGTGGATCGAGGTGTATTCCATCGATGAGGCATTTTTGGGCATCCGCGGCACCCTTGATGAGGTCCAGGTGCTGGGCAGACAGATGAAGGATGAAGTTCTGCGGTTAACCGGTCTGCCAGTCTGCGTGGGGATTGCGAAGACCAAAACTTTAGCGAAACTTGCGAATCAGACGGCGAAAAAGGTACCGGAGCTGGCTGGCGTATGTGTCTGGGATCGAGTTCCTGAGCTGACACGTGAACGACTCTTACGCAGGCTGCCGGTCATCGAGGTGTGGGGTATCGGCGTCAGGACGACGAAGAAGCTTAATGCCATGGGTATCATGACCGTCAAAGACTTTGTTGATGCCGACCCGGTGGCTATACGCGAGAAATTCTCCATCGTGCAAATGCGAACTTTATTGGAACTCCGAGGCACCCCCTGTATTGAGATGGTGTACGAAGAAGACCCCAAAGAGCAGCTGATCTTCTCACGCAGCTTCTCCCAGCCGGTGACCACCAAAGACGAGATGGAGCAAGTGCTGGGCATCTATGCGCAACGGGCATCGGGTCGGCTGCATCGTCACGGTCGCGAAGCCAAAGTGCTGACTGCCTGGGCGATGACCAGCGATTTCAATGATTATCAGTCCCATCAACCGGCGGCCACTGTCTCATTGCCGGGATACTCTGCTGACCCTGTGATGTTGACCAAAGCTGCCAAATCGCTGTTACCAAAGATCGTTGACGGCATCCGGTATGCGCGTGCCGGCGTCATGGTGACCGATCTCCGGGATGCAGGTCCACACCAGATGTTTGATGAATTCGTCTCGGCGCACGAAATGGCTGATGTCGGTGAACTCATCGAGACGATCCGACACGAGCAGGGCGCTTCGTCAATTGGTCTGGGTCGGGCAGGGTTGCAGCGCGGTCCGGCATGGCAGATGAAGCGCGAGATGATGTCACCGCGGTACACAACGCACTGGGATGAGCTGTTGGAAGTGAAGGCGAACTAAGGGCTCGGCATCCACTGGCGGATGTCTTGGACATCGTCAATTCTGGTCTGCGACGTCCCGGTTCGTGCCGCTTCAACAGTGACCTCTAAATGCTTGTAGGTCATCGGTCTAACTGGGACATGTGCTGCCAGTCCGCTGATCAGCTTTTGAACGATCTGCTCTAGTTCACCGTGTGTGGACCCAACGATCACCACAGCCTGACTCCCCCGAAAGGGCACAAGGTGGTCCAGACGATCTATCGGAAGTCGTTGGTAAGCGTCACCGAGAATTCGCCGAAACCTTGAACGTGTTCGCTCAAACGGGTACTGCATCTCCAATGCTCGATACATCGCGTGCGGCTGGCCTGCATCGAAGTCGTCATGACCTCGGTACGACACAACGTAGTGCGGATGTGGGGCGTGCAGTATCAGCTGGTCAAGCGGTGGGTGTTTCAGGCTCATTTTCGTCCTCCGGTCTTCGTTCCGACTGGCTCGACGTATTTGACCGGGCCAGTCCAGCCGCTACCCTCCAGGGCGGTGACCATACCGACAGTCCAGCTGGCATTATATGGGGTGGGTGGGCAGTCCACCGCGGTGCCTATCGCAACGTCAAACATACAGCCATATGTCAGCTCGATGGTGCGAGTGATGCCATTTCGTCCAAGCACATTGAGCAGCACGGTGATGGGCCGATCCTGTTGGTGCGCTGGCTGGTCCCAGAGGGCTTCGAGCTCTTCGATGCTGGGTATGGTGCTGGTCAGATCAAGGGTTGTCACGGTATTTCTCTCGGTCAACGGTGCGCCTGGTCGCACAGGGATATTCTTGGTCGCATTCGGTGCAATAAAACTCTTCGCCCTCGGTTCCGCAATCGCAGATTGGGTCGGGCAGATCGCTATAGGTTCTGCCACAGACATCGCACTCAGTCGAGGCGTGGAGCAATCCGATGCTGTGCAGGGTGGCCGCAGCGTCGGCTTGGGTGATGAAAGCGGGTCTGGCTTCAACCGCTAGCTCATGGGCACGGTCGGCCTGGTGGCGATCAATCCCCCATTCATCAAGGTATCGGTCGTCGAGTTCTGGCATGTCTTCGATGGCGCGTTCGGCCATCCATTGGGCAACGTCGTGGGTGATCATGCAGTGCCTCTCATGTTGGAATGTAGACTTTCAGCGATTCGCTCTAGTGCCACAGCTGTACGAACTTCGGGACTTGGGTTATCCAGCGGGGCGTTGGCCACCGCGTCTTCGTAGCGCTGATCATTGATGTGGTCAGCCCGGTCACGCAGCCAAGCAGCTTCACCGTTGTCGCCGATACTTTGAGTCCACCGATCATCTTTGGGTGGCGGGACAACACTGTGGTGCTCCAAGGATGTGGCTGCATCGGTCAGCGTCTTAGTCGCCGTGTCGATCTCATGAAGGTTGATGATCCTGATGAAGCCGCGGTGATGGTGAGCAGCGTCGCCGCCGTGGGTTGCAGCCATAGCTGTAGCGTATTGTTCGGCGAGGATGCTGATATTGCTTTGGGACATAGGGGCCTCCATAGGGTTGTGGCTAATGCTCTTATCTCTACGGTGTCCGGCGCGGATTTTCCCTATTCCCGAAAAGCGTTGGTGAAGCTCTTCCGAGCAGAAGTCAGCCATCGCGGCGTTGACCAGCACGCATCCATCCAGACTCTCTCAACCTCACCACGCGAGGAATCCCCCTCCTTTAGGTTGGGGAGGAATCGCGTGACATAACGCTATGAAGGGCGCTGCTGATTGCTGATGTATTGCTTCACAATGTCTAGGGGTGCGCCGCCGGCGGAGGCCGCGAAGTAGGACGGGGACCACAGGTTCTTGCCCCATAGCAAGTCGGCGAGTTGGTTGGGGTGGTCACGGCGGATGATTCGTGAGCTGACACCCTTTAGTGAATTCACCAGATCAGAGAGTCGTACTGCTGGCGGGTATTGGACTAGCAGGTGGACGTGATCAGCTTCGCCATTGAATTCCGACAGTGTGGCGCCGAAGTCTTCGCACACACTTTCCATAGACTGCTGACAGGTGGTAAGCACAGCATCAGTGAAGACTGCTTTACGGTATTTTGTGACAAAGACCAAGTGCGCATGAAGATGGTGCACAACATGGCGTCCCCTGCGAACATTAGGATCATATTTCCAGCGTGGCATACTCTCAATGATACAGACCAAGTGATAGAATTGCAGGTATGCAGCACACCACGATCCGCCTGAGACTGATGCCAGACACCGCGTCTGGTCAGTTGCTGCGCAAAACCTTAGAAGTCTGCAATGCTGAGGCGAATCGGATCAGTCAGGTGGCTCATGAGCGGAATATCCGCAACCAGTTTGATTTACAAAAAGTGGTTTATGGCGAAGCGAAAGCTGCTATCGGCGCCGCTCAACCAGTATGCCTGACAGTGTCGAAGGTCCACGGTGCTATCGCAGCCCACAAAGCGAATATCCGCAATGGCAACCGCGGGAAGAAGGGTTCAGCTCGGCGAGCCAAGGCCGAAGCCACGGTCATCCAGTTCCGCCCGGATGCCTCCCAACCCTATGATCAGCGCACCCTATCGCTGCGCATCGATGACAAAATCGCCAGCATCTGGGTCACCGATACCGGTGCTGGGAAGCCTGGCCGACTGAAAATCCCATTCACCTGCTGGGATCGCCATGCCGACCAGCTGCGTGAAGCCGCAAAAATCTTAGAAACCGACCTCGTACGACATCACCACGGCTGGTATCTGCACGTCACCATCGCCACACCAAAACCACAGACCTCCCTACCAGTCACCACCACCCCATCAGACTGGCTCGGCATTGATATGGGGTTAGAAAATCTTGCCTACGATTCTGATAACCACAGTTTCACCGGCAAAACCGTAGATGCCACCAGAACACGGCGCCTACACAACCGCACCTGGGCACAACAATTACTGTCCCAGCCAAATAACCGTACCGCTCACCGACTGTTGAAGTCCTGGAGTGGACGTGAACGACGGTTCGCCACCGACACCAACCACCGCATTTCCAAGAGCATCGTGCAATTGGCTTATCGCACCAACCGCGGCATCGCCCTCGAAACCCTCGATGGTATCCGCGACCGGGCACGGCACCGCAAGCCACAGCGAACACGATTCCACTCTTGGGCATTCCGGCAACTTGGTGAGTTCATCGTCTACAAAGCAGCGCAACTGGGTGTACCGGTCGTTTTTGTCAACCCCGCCTACACGTCCCAAACCTGCCACCAATGCGGCAACCGGGACAAAAAGGCACGCACCACCCAAGCACTCTACAAGTGCTCCAATGCATCCTGTGCCTACGCTGGGCACGCCGACCACAATGCTGCCATCAACATCCAACACCTCGCCCCCGAGGCATGGCAGCACCAACAAACTCAGGCCGTCAGTCACGCGGCTTAAGCAGCCTGACGCTATGACCTCGACCGTGGACCACCACAACCGCAGGCAGTCAGAGCGGCAGATACGCACACCGTTATCAGTGCAGTATCAAGCCTGGTCCTTCAGGGCCAGGTAGTTGACAAGCCCGTATCCACCAGGCACAGGACTTCTAGAATGCGACAATCCAAGCCATCGTTAGGAACGGTCGCCTGGCGACTCGACGGTTACGGTGGCTGGTTTCCAAGCAATGATTTGGTCCGCTGCGATATCGGTCCACTGCATCCCCGTATCAGTTACGCCCATCCATGTCCCAGAGCTGGTCAGCATGGCTGCTGGCAAGGTGACATCTCCCTCTTCGTCGGTTTCGATGACCAAATCACCGATGACGGTGCCGTACGGGAGTTTTTTGGGTGGGATTCTCTGACTCATGGTTTCACCGTGTCCGGTCTCAGAATTGCACTGCTTTGAAAAGGTCAACACCGGGGTTCACCATCGGTTTGATAAGGGGCATGAACAAGCCCTGTGCCCAAACCTCACCCTGGGAAATCCAGTGCACCGCGACTGCCTTGCGTTTTGCATCAAAGGCCAGTGATAGCGATTGATTCTTTCGCGTGGCTCGGGTGTCACTCACCGTGGTGAGCGCTTTGAAATGCATCGGGTCATAGACGTTCAGGACTGATTCTGGCGCTTTGTCGAAGTCGAAGGCGGTCAACAGTCGGTCAACATCCGGGAATCGCTGATCGGTGATGAGGTCATAGGTTATGGAGGAATCATCGTCGCTATTGTTCAGCTCTCCCACCGTGATGCTGTCTTCGGTGCATACCAGCTCGGCTATTGGTAGCGGCTCGTCTTTGATTTTGGCGGTGTCACGTAATGCGAGTTCGATTTCTTTCAGATCTTCGGCACCAATGATGCCAAATGACTGATCGGGAATCTCATCGCTGATGTCATCTCCGAAGGTGACTGCGGTGTCTGCGCTGATGTTGACCTGCATCATCTTTGCGGTGTCTGTGGCCTCCAGCACCAGTGTGCCGCGCCGTGCCACAAGGTGTGCGCCGTCCAGCGGTAGATGGTTGGCGTTTTTCGGTAGAGTCTTCGGCGCAAAGTGCATGATGTTTTTTACAGCATTATGCAGGTCGCGGATGGGTAATGTGATGGTTCTTGTCTCGGTCATTTTAGCTTCCGTTGCTGGGATTGTCTGGTCCCTTTGACAGTGTCCGGCATGACCTTCGCTTACAAGACAGAGGCCCCGCCAGTCTGTTGCAGCTCGGTGAACCACCTGGTGATCGGTGACAGCGTTGCTTCACGCATGTGCAAGATGGCTGCATTTCGGATGGTGGCGTCGCAGTGCTCAAACGTCTTGAAGCTGTCGGCTTTGAGCCAGATTTTGAGCTGATGTTTTTCCTGGCTGCTTATAGAGACACCGGACAAGAATTCAACATCTTTGTGTTGCTTCCACTGACCTATCACGGCAGGTATCGATAATGTGATCGAGGTTTCATCTGCCGGGTCAAATTCCAACATGTAGACCCTGCTATAAGTTGTCGCTGAGCCGTCTGGGTACTCGTTGTCGTATATCCCCCAGCTGTCGATGGTGTCGCCTAGCTCAAACGGTGTTTCAAGGATGGTAATAATCGAGATTTCGGCTCCTACAGTGTTGGATTTGAACAGATTTTAAGCGAATGCTAGATCGCGACGATTCGTTGCCGTGACGCTCATCCACTGCGTCAACGTGTTGGAAAGTTCGGTGAGCACGTGACGCGGGATGGTGTCGGTGTCGATAGTGGTATCCATGGCTTTTGTGTGCTGCTCATCGGCGGTATTGACATTGGTTCGGTACGCCGCGGAGACGACACCTCGGGCGACACGTCGTGGCTGGTGGATGGTGGAGGTTGAGATGGTGAGTTGGCTTTGGCCATCGTGCAGGCTGATGATCGTCAGCACGGTGAACTGGTCGATGTTGAGCTGTCGGATGTCAACGTCGATCTCATGTCGGAATTGGGTGTGTTCGGCAACCATCGAGGTGATCGCTCGGGCGAGGTTTCGCGTGAATTCAGGAGGTTGTGTAGACATGGGTTTGAATGTTCTTTCATGAAAAAGTGTGGTGGCATGGCAAAACACCCGGTAAGCCGGGTTTGCCTTTCAAGTGTCCGGGGTGCCGACTGGCTACGGTGTCGGCTGCTGCGTGGCGTTCTTTCCGGCGACGTGTTGGTCGAGAACTTCTTGGATTGAAGCGAGATGGCGACCGTCTTCGCTATACACCGAGCTGGTCCAATGCCAGAAGCCATATTCACACTTGTAGTACGTCGCTGGCCCGAGGTTTCTGCCCTGTTCCCCGAGGAAATAGCGCTGGTTCCGGGCTTCGGTCATACTGTTATGGCGTTGTTTGCCGCACTTGCAGGTTTGGAGCGTTCTGGATTTTTGTTGCTTCGACATGGCAAAGCTGCCGCCTTTCACATTCAAGGAGTTCTTTTCTTCCCCTCAACGGTGTCCGGCGACAACCTTTAGGTGGTGCGGTGATTAGGATTTCTTGGATTTGACACCACGTGCCACGAAGATGCCGATGATCACGACGGCAACTGCACCGATGGCTGGCACCGGGTTGTCTTGCGCCCAGCCCATTGGGTCATCCATGGCTGCTTCGTAGTCGGTCAAAGCGATACTGTCAGCATCTGCACTATCAGCGCCCTGTGAGGTATCGACTGCATCAGCATCAACGGCTGACATTGCGACTGCTGGTTGAGCAATAGTGTCGGCGCACTCTTCGTCGGACAACACCGAGGCTGCAACGTCATGCTCGGCCTGGTCCATGGTCAGATCGTACTTGTGCTTGACCAGGACGTTGGTTGCAACGTAATCGCAGTACAGCGCCTGGTTGGGTGGTAAGTAGTTGTTGACATCGGCATCGGATTTTGATTGGTTTTCCGAGGCGATGACGGCCAGAAGGTTCTCCTTATCCTGGTAGAAGGCTTGTTTGGTGTCAGCATCCCAATCTGCGCCACCTGAGCGGTGAGCTTCGCCGACTGGAACTATGTGGTCGATGTCAAATGGGGTGCGGTTGAAGTCTGCTGCGTCGCGGTCGTGCTCGACAAACTCACCGGAGTATGGATCAACGGCGGTTCCAAAGGTCAGTGAGCAGTCATCAATGACTTGTGACTCTGGTTCGGTGTCGCGGATCAGAATGTCTTCTTGGGTGGTGCATCCGGTTCCGTCGGCGTCAACCCATCCGCTGGGTGCCCAGCTGTCACGGTCGTAGGTGTCCATTCCCTGTTCTTCGGCGATGGTGATGTCATCCAGCAGATCGATGGCGAGGTCTCCCCCAGTGGCATGTGCTGGGGCCGCGATGAAGCTGGTGGCGGCGATAACGGCTGTGGCTGCAAGAGTCTTTGAAATGTTCATACCCATAACGTGTCCGGCATGATTCGTGCTGGTCACCGATGGACAGCGTTGGTCACTGGTAATCGCCGTCAAACCGCTTGAACGTGCCAATCCGTTGAAATCGCTCCATGTCTCGTGCGCGCTGTTGTTGACGACGATCAGATCGAGAAGTAATGCTTGTCGTTCAGTGGTGCTGGAAATTCCAGTGTTGGCTGGTCCATGGTGGTCACTTACGCTGGGCTACTCTGATGGCCTGGTGGACGCTGTCAACCCCTTGTATTCAAATGCCCGTCGATAATCGCACGGTGCAGCGTTTCCACTAACGATTGGAAATCGTTTGGCATACTGGTCCTGCTAATGATGTGCTGACGATGTGTCGAGAGACTTCCCACGATAGGTGCTTTGCGATACCTCTGGATGCTGAACTGCTCCCCATAGTCCAAATAGGTGATTTCCCAGTGCGCCTTTCGTTGACAGCGACTCATGGCCTGCAAGTCGTCGAACGGGATGACGCTTGTTTTGATTTGGTAGCCGTCTTCGATAAGTTCTGAGTCTTCTACTTCGGCCATCCTCTTGCCGAATACATCGGTGATAGCGTCTGGCCCGACGCCTGTAATTTGGCCGGCGAAAAGTATCAGGAATCGCGGTACCTCGGGGTTAACCGATGTTTTGATGAAATGGTCACCATCCCGGATAGTGCTGGCCAACTGCTGAAACCCTGGGTATTGCTGTGAATACCTTGTGCTGGGAGTGGAGTTCATGCGTTGACCGGTTCGGTTAGCCGCCAGGTGGTGACATTGTACTGGTCTGTTGGACCGAGAATGTCTAATGCCCCCGCAGCTCCCTTGACCTCGATGGTTGTGCCGGTATCTAATTCGATGCGGTGGATCAGCGTCTCGTTGGTCTGGGCGTGGGACGAGTCGATCAGGCGCTCCCACTGACTTGCAGGGTTGATTGGTTTCGCTGCTGGTGAGGCGTATCGTAGCGCCATCTCTACCCAGGTGTCGAAGCTGTCTGGCTGGCGAATGGTGTGGGTGGTGACTTCTTTGTAGTAACCATGTTTGGGGTCGGCAAAGAACATCCAACCAGTGTCAGCACACAACACCCAGTGGTGCACGTTCACATCGGGGAACTGTCCTGATGCGACCTGGTGGTACATCATCACGTAGTCGTCATTGTCATCTTGGGACTCTGCCAGGATTGCACCGCCGTGGTCACGGATGGTGTCTTTGGACATCGTGTCGATGATGCCCTCGGTGGCGATCAACGTTCCGTCGGAAAGATGGTTGACTCGTCGGACGGTATCGCCGGGTTGGGCGTATTGGAGCAGTTCGGCAAAGCTGCTGTCGGCTTCGGCTGCGTGGCGGGGAAACTCGGTGGTGATAGTCATGATGTGACAGTGTCCGGCGTCAATTCGAGCCGCGCTGTTCTGCGATGTCTTGCGCTATTTCTTGGATGTCAAAAAAGACTTCCGATGTGTTGGTGAGCCTTCCGGTGGCGTACAGGTCATGCATCGCCAGTGCCAGGCTCTGGACATCTATCTGAAGCCAGGCGTTGTCGCCTATAATCCGAGACAGCAACTTCCAAGGCAGGACGCCAAGGAATCGCTGATATGAAAACAGCTCCTTCTGCTCGGTGCCCTTTCGGTATTCCAGTCGATACGAGACATTGCCACCAAGAGATGACATAGCCTTGTGGTCATGGTGGTCAAAAGAGCTCGTGAGAATCTTTGCGCCATGTTGCACTCGAAGATCGTCGTTTCGGGAAGCCAACACCTCGTCGAATGAATCAGTGATCTCATTGGCGCCAATCTTGCGAACCTTGCCTGCAACGAACGTCAGCGTACCGTGCGCGGGGTGGATGGTGGTCTTTGCAAAATAGTCGCCCCGCTCCAAGGTGCTCGACAGTGCGTCGAAGTTCTGGTTGATCACAGGGGTTTTCGGGCTGTTGCGACTCTCTGGTGTAACGCTCATGGTGTCACCGTGTCCGGCACAAGCCACTCCACAAGCTCCAGCAATTGAAACCCCATAAGTCGGTATTCGGCCAACCCAGCGCCTTCCAGCTGGTGGACCTGATGAAAATCAGTGCGGAAGAACGTGCCGTGGACGGATGGGTGAAAGATGCCACGTTGGCCGGTACTGACATCGGTTGCTTCGAGGTGCTGTGTCATGCGAAAAACATCTCGACGAATAGTCCGATGAGGCCGTTAAAAACTACGAGCATCAAGGCACCCAAAATACTGAGTCGTGCTACAAGCTCACGGCCATCGTAAAGGGCATTGGAGGGGTTTCTATGAAGTGAGATCACGCTGACGACGGCGATGAGAGACAGTGCAACGGATATACTGAGCACCAAGGGCCACAACAGTGGTGCGTGGCTGATCGCTGATTCGAGGGCTTCACGGAGGTTGTTCATATTTTCAAAGTGTCCGGCGAACAATCTCTGATACTGGTGTCCCCTATTTCTTTACCTTCTTGACTTCACGTTTCGCCTTGGCCACGGCTGCTTCGATGACGCCTGTGATGATGTCGTTGATTGAAGATTCCATCGTTTGGGATTCTCCCATGTCGGCATCCGGGTCGATGGTGTCAACATAGTCGATCTTGCGAGCTAACACGTTGTGGACTTGCTCATCAAAGGTGCCTACGGCCACCATGTGCGTGACCTCCACCAGCTTCTCCTGGCCGATACGATCTGCTCGGTCCATTGCCTGAGCGTTGATACCTGGGGTCCACCAGTGCTCTACGAAAACGATGCGGTGCGAACGGGTTAGCGTCACGCCGACACCAGCAGCTTTGATCGAGGCGATGAGCACATCGATCTGGCCGTCTTGGAAGTCTTCGACGATTGCGCCGCGCTGATCGGCTGAGGTGGCACCATCCAACACATCAATTTCGTAGTCTGTCTCGTCTAACAGGGTGTCATAGAGTTCGTTGATGACATCCTGGTGGTGAGCAAAGATGATCAACGGTGAGCTGTCGTCTTGTCGCATCAGCGTCTCGATCACGCCAAGCGCCGGTTCGATCTTTGACCGACCTGCCGCCCTGAACATCGGTGACATGACACCCATGCCAAAGGTGTCAGCAAATTCCTCTATGTCACCGGGTGACATCTTTGCGGTTTCATCGATGCCGCCGACTTTTTCGATGATGTTGTCGATTACTTCAACGTGAGCTTTGCGGTACTCGGTGGTGGAGACATCAAACAGGCGCCAGTCATGATCTTTACCTTTGAGATGCGGCAGGAGTTCGGCCTTAGTTTTCTTCACCCACAGCTCGCGCAGATTATCGGCCAGCTCCGGAAGATTCTTCTTCAGCGGTTTGTGCTTGCCGAAATGATCGACTGTTGTGTAGCGCTGCATGTAATTCCCATAGGAGCCAAACCGTGCTTCTAATTGCCCGGTAATTGCCATGGGGTTGGCCATCTCGCCAGGGTGGGAGTCCGACGGTGTCCCGGTGACGGCAAGGCGCTGGCCAACAGGTAGGGTGCGTGCCAGTTCTCTTGCTGCAATGGAGCGTTGCGATTCCCAGGTGGCGTACTCATGGGCTTCGTCAAAGATCATGGCATCGGGATCAAACTCGGCGATGAGTTCTCGCACATCTTCGCGCTGAAGTAGTGATGACGGCACCACCAGCGACCCGACCTCGGGTAGATCGGGAAGTTTCCGTCCAGTGGAAACGCGACGGACCCAGGGGCCTGATTCGGCGGATTTGAACTGTCCCGGTTGCTGATCGGGGTGGGTGAGAGCAAACACTGGGGAGAGCCACTGGTTGATTTCAGATACCCAGTTGGTGGCCACAATCGGAGGGCAAACCACGAGCAACCTTTGGGTGTCCATCAGATCAACGGCGGCCAGGGCAATACAGGTTTTACCTGCTCCCATATCGTGGCAGACAAGCTTTCGTGTGGTGGCCACTGCGTAGGCAGATGCTTGTTGGAATGGTCTGAGCTGGTGCGTTTCGCCTCCGAAGCCTGCACGTTGGTGGCCGAAAAGTTCTGCGGCCTCGTCTAATAGCTCCTGGTCTCCCTGGGAGGTCACCTCGGCTAAGTCTTCGATGAGATCGGGGTCGTGGTCGTCAAAGGGGTGTTGCAGCATGTGGTGTGCTTCGTCGTGGATTTGGTCTTCCACGTCGGTTATCAACCCGCGGACCAGTAGGCGTTTGCCATCTGACAGGTCGGTGGCATCGACGATGAAGCTTTGATGTGCTTTGGACCAGGCTGCTCCGCGGCCAATGTCTGCTGCGACATCTTGGTATCCAGCAAAGCGTGGGTAGACTCGGTACGCTCCGGCGCCGTGCGGGACTGCAACGGGGTGCCAGCGATCATCAAGTTCAGTGTCAATGAAGAAGCCGAGGCCTTCTAACACGTCATTGGGGTGCTTTGTGGTCCCGGTGCCGGTGATTGACCACATCTTGTTCTGGGGGTTCCAGGTACGTGAGGGTAGCGCTTTGACCGCATCCACCAGCATCTTGCCATTGTCGGCCCTTGCATTGAAACTGAACTGTACATCGACGCGGGGAATCAGGGGGTCATCAATAAATTGGGCTTCAACCATGTCTACTCAGTGTCCGGCAGGCACAAAACCGCCCACCAGATCGAAAGACCTGATGGGCGGTTTTACTCTTGCAGAAAGGTTCTAGCGGAAATTCTTAGTCATCGTAGCTGCTGCGTGAGCGACGTGATGCACCCGAGGAACGGGATGAACGTGAGCCGCCTGAGCGCGATCTAGAGCTACGTGAGCTACCCGATCGTGAGTTGCGTGACCCCGATGAACGAGACGTGCGCGAGCCAGAGGAACGTGAGCCTGAGCTACGGGACGAGCGGGAAGAGCGACGTGGCTTTTCCTCTTCTTCATCCTGAACGTCATCAGCGTCGTCTTCGACCTGATCGTCCATCTCTTCATCGGCATCTTCTGGTTCTTCGTTGCGTCCGCGTCGGCGGCCACCGGAATTGCGTCCGGAGCGACCTCGGCTAGAGCGCGATGAACGACCAGAGTTTGCGTGTCCGTCATCTTCGATCATTGCAGTGTGCCACATCAGTGAGATTGATGCTTCCACGACGTTGAGGCCGATGTGAGTCTTATCGACCTCTTCTCCCCTCTGGTTTTCACCTGGCTGGGAGAATGGGCGGGCGCGGCATTCTAGGTTGACGCGAGGAAACTTGCCGGTTTCATCTTTGATCGCCGAAATACTGTCGGCCAGGTTGACCGCCTGACGACCGAAGATAGTGAATGGGTAAGGATCGGAGATGTCGTACTTGTTCGTTTCCGTGTTGAAACGATCTTCAAAGACCGTACCTACGGCACGCACATCTTCGATGTTGTCTTCGATATTTTCTTCGCCATACAAGAGGAGGTCTCCAGCGACATTGCCTTTGACGGTGAACGTTGATGCCATCGTTTTGTATCTTTCTCTTCGTTTTGTCCGACCACCCCGCCTCGATGCGGGGCTGTGGTTGGTGACTTGTTTGCCACCTGGTTTTACTGTGTCCGGCAGATTTCCTGGTGAACTTCCGGGAACTCTGCTGGCCGTATCTATTCAGTGTCCGGCGGACTTCTACGAGGTTCGTTTCGCGACTTCCGTCGGCCTATATGTTCAGTGTCCGGCGCGCTTTTTGGATCGTCTTTTCGGCTTGTTGCCTGCCAGATCAGCGCGCTCAACTGGGGTGAGTCCACCGAACATTCCGTAGCGGGAATAATGGGTGGTGCCTTCTTCAAATTTCATAGCAGCCTCCAAACACTGGGTGAGGACGGGACACGTATTGCAGATGCTTCGGGCCGTATCGAACTGAATGTCGTGCGCTGAGGTGCCGCCCTTAGTTGCTGGGAAAAAGACTTCTGGGTCAACTTGGGCACACAGAGCCTCGTCAACCCAGCTATCGGCGACGGTCGGGGGCATGGGCTGGTCGATGTTGGGAGATGATGCGATAGTCATGCTTGTTCAGTGTCCGGAACGTCCAACGCGGTTGATCTCAGCCCAGTTGATGGTGTTGGCGTCTGTGAAATTCGGTGGACTGATCGAAGTCTCAGCCGTTAATCTTCGTCATCCACGATGGCATCGTCGTAGTAAATCTCGATCTTCGGTGCCTGACGCCCATAGCCGTCCACGAGGCTGGTGTCTTTGGTGCCGGGGCCGCTGTTGTTCGTCTTTCGCTTCGGCGTCCCCTGGTGCATGAATGTGTGGAGGTTGGACTGGAATTTGTCGAGGCGCTTGTACTGTCCACCCTTGGTCGTGTCGTTATGGACGATGAATGAATAGTCAGAGTCTTGGATCGGGTCCGATGCACCCTCGCCCTGGCCAGCTGTTCGAAGTGAGTAACCAGTGAGCTGGGCGATCTTCGATACGTCGTCATCGTCAAGCTTGCGGTCAGCTTGGATGCGGATCGCCTGTGGCTCCATGGGATCAACACCGTCTCGGAAGCGGTGGAAGGTTCGGCCCTTGGAGACCACGGTGTCAAAGACCTCGCCTGAAAGGCCAGCGTCACTGGTGACGTTGACAGGGTTATCTGGGCTGCCTAACGGGTGCTGAACCGTCTCAGGATGCACTGTAACGGCCTGGGAAGGTTGTTTCGTGGAATAACCGTCAAATGCCTCTGGGTGGCGCTGGTTCAGCAGATTGCGTGCGTAGTGGGCTGCTTCTGGCTCCATTGATGCTAGTGCGTTGCGCAGAGCTGCTGCTCCGACAGGATCATAGCCAAGCCGTTGGTGGCCGATCTGCGAGGTGATGGCCCGGATGTTTTGCGGGGTGAAGTCACGAGATTTCTGAACTGCTGTCACCAGGTCTTCGCCGATGCGTTCAAACTCATGGTCGGTGATCGCGGTAGCTTCTCGGGTGACGTGTTCCGCAGCTTGATCTGAAACCAACGGCAGTGGTGGCAGCGTGACACCCTGGGGTTCGGAGTGGTGCTTGTTGTCGTACTGCCCAGAGGTTCGACGGTTGCCCTGTTGAGCCTGCTGCGCAGCTGTCATCTGATTCGCCATGCACAGTCAGTGTCCGGGGTTGAGGTGAGTTCGTCCGGCGCAAGACTTGAGTGTGGTTGACATACCCCCTGGGGGTATTAATTTTGCTGGTTAACAGTATGTATGTGTTAAGAAACTCTTTCACATACACATACATACAGTCCTCTCGTTTTCATGCCCCATACTCCTCTGACCATGCTATTTCGCCTATAACCATGCTCTGTGCAGTCTCAACCATCCTTTATGTATATCTGTCCATGCTCTACACACCCCTACTTCCGCCCTATTGCAACGATGTACACACATATGACCATGAAGACCATGCTATTTGTGACCCTGTTTCCTACCTGTATCAATCCTCTTCACATACCCTGCGTTTTCTGACCTCGTGTATGTCCTAATTATTTGTCTTAATTAGGACATACTTTTTCATCCCTCTTTTTCTTTTCTTTTTAATTCCCTATACACATGGTTCCGCAAAAACCATGGTCTGATGGTCAAGGTCGTCTACATCGTTGTAATAGAAGGCATCCGCTCTGACCATGCTGTAAAAATTTTCATGCCCGTGACCATGCTTTTCATGGTCGAGGTCAAATAATCGTCCAAAAACTGCAAATTTGACCGAAAACTGCTGTGACCGTCGTCACACGTGTTTTGTCTTGTATGTCCTAATTATTCGTGAATTTGCAGAAATGACTTGACAGCATGTGCTACGCTTACTGAAGAGATTTACAAATTCAACGTTCATTCAGGTAAGCGTAGCAACCCAATAATTAGGACATACGCTGTAATCACCGTAAAAACCAGCTTTCTTCTGCTGACCGGACCTGTGAAACCTCTTGAACTTTGAACATTTCTCGATTTCGACAACGCTCAAAGTCATTTTTCAGTGCAAATCTTCTGCTTGAATAGTCGTAAAACAGCTTTGTGATCGCCCCTCGACTGTCTTATCTGCCATAAAGGGTTCGGAAATTTTGCACCTCTAGACTCAAACCGTCAGTGCAACACCCCTAGTCAACTTATGTTAGAGGTGGGTTATGGCGAAAATAGGACGGCCTGGACTTCCGGAGACCCAACG
>NZ_BAAGSP010000016.1:0-69314 GCF_054782375.1 Yaniella soli | reverse complement strand
GTCACTCACATAGACTGCTGCCTATGACGATCTGCGTTTTACCGCATGACAGCAGGCGACTCGGCAGATAAAAAGCACACGTTTTGTCCTTTAAGCCACAGGGGAGTGGCAGACTTGCATTTTCCAAAACACCACACAGTGCGGTAGTATGTTGTAGCTGTGCCCTTTTCATAGCTCGGCCATCCACTGAGCATCTGACGAAAAGTAAGCACAACATCTTGCACAAACGTGCCTCGGCCCCGGCTCAAAAGCACTGTGTGACTGTTCGCCTCTGAGAGTGAACTGCTTGCACACGTCTCACCTAGTCGGGGGTAAGCGCAGCAAGAGTATTTCCATGACCGTTCCGCAAGGCTCAGCCCACCAGAGGGATGAGAACCAGCGAGACAAGCAGGAGTAGCAAGTGATTCAACAAGAATCGCGGCTCAAGGTTGCCGATAACACGGGTGCGAAGGAAATTCTCACCATCCGTGTCCTCGGTGGCTCTGGACGCCGCTATGCATCAATTGGCGATATCATTGTCGCCACCGTCAAAGACGCCATTCCTGGCGGTGCCGTCAAAAAAGGCGACGTCGTCAAGGCTGTAGTCGTGCGTGCAAAGAAATCAGTACGCCGTGCAGATGGCTCATACATCAAATTCGACGAAAACGCAGCCGTCATCCTCCGTCAGGATAACGAACCGCGCGGAACCCGTATCTTCGGCCCAGTAGCTCGTGAGCTCCGTGACAAACAGTTCATGCGTATCGTGTCGCTGGCACCGGAGGTGATCTAACCATGGCAAAGATCAAAAAAGATGATCTCGTACAGGTTCTATCGGGCAAAGACCGTGGTCTACAGGGCAAAGTCCTGCGCGTTCTTCCCGAAGAAGGCCGTGTACTGGTAGAAGGCGTCAACCGTGCCACAAAACACCTTCGTGCCGGCGCGCACGCTGGCCATGACCATGACGACGGATCGTCCGAAGGTGGACGTGTAGAACAGGAAGCTTTCCTGCATATCTCCAACGTTGCCGTGGTAGATCCAGAAACCGAGAAACCAACTCGCGTCGGTTACCGGTTCGAAGAAGTTGAAAAAGATGGCGAAACCAAGACCGTGAAAGTTCGTTTCGCGAAGGCCTCTGGAAAGGAGCTGTAATGACCCAGGTATCTGAAAACGCAGCCCCAAAGGTCACACCACGTTTGAAAACCAAATACCGTGATGACATCATGGCTGATCTCCAAAAAGAGTTCGAATACGCCAACGTCATGCAAATTCCAGGCCTCGAAAAGGTCGTCGTCAACATGGGTGTTGGCGAAGCCGCACGTGACTCGAAAGTCATTAACGGTGCCATCGAAGACCTGACGAAAATCACCGGTCAGAAACCCCAGGTTTCACGTGCCAAAAAATCCATCGCACAGTTCAAATTGCGTGAAGGAATGCCAATTGGAACACACGTCACCCTCCGTGGTGACCGTATGTGGGAATTCTTGGACCGTCTGGTGACCCTTGCACTGCCACGTATTCGTGACTTCCGCGGTTTGAGCCCACGCCAGTTCGATGGCAACGGCAACTACACCTTCGGTCTGTCAGAGCAGTCCGTGTTCCACGAAATCGATCAAGACAAGATCGACCGTGTACGGGGTATGGACATCACCGTAGTGACCACCGCTAAAAGCAACGACGAAGGCCGCGCGCTGCTGCGTGCACTGGGCTTCCCGTTCAAGGCAGACCAGTAATCCAACTACGTTATAGGTCTTGCTCCGGTGTACCAGAGCAGGAAACCACAACGAGAAAAGGCTAAAGCCACATATGACTATGACCGACCCCGTCGCAGACATGTTGACCCGTCTGCGCAACGCCAACTCGGCGCATCACGATACTGTGATCATGCCGTCTTCAAAACTGAAGACGCGCGTCGCTGAGATCCTCAAAAACGAAGGCTACATCACCGAGTGGAAAGAAGAAGACGCACGCGTAGGTAAAAACCTCGTGCTGGACCTTAAATTTGGTCCACAGCGTCAGCGTTCCATCGCCGGTTTACGCCGCATTTCCAAGCCAGGACTTCGCGTCTACGCCAAATCCAACAACCTGCCACACGTGCTAGGTGGATTGGGCATCGCCATCCTGTCGACTTCATCAGGCCTGCTGACCGACCGTCAAGCAGCATCCAAAGGTGTAGGTGGGGAAGTCCTCGCCTACGTTTGGTAACGGAAAGGAAGGAAAACAATGTCACGTATTGGAAAGCTTCCTATTTCGGTACCATCCGGCGTTGAAGTTGCCATCAACGGCTCCGATGTGTCCGTCAAAGGACCAAAAGGCGAGCTGGGCATGAGCATCGACGGCCCGATCGAAGCCAAGCTTGAAGAAAATACCATTACCGTCACCCGCCCGGATGACGAACGCGAATCCCGTTCGCTACACGGCCTAACTCGTACCCTGATCAATAACATGATCGTGGGTGTCACCGACGGCTACTCCAAGAAACTGGAGCTGCACGGCACCGGCTACCGCGTCTTGGCCAAAGGAAACGATCTCGAAATGCAGCTGGGCTTCTCCCACAGCATCGACGTCGTAGCACCAGAAGGCATTTCCTTTGCCATCGAGGGAAACACCGTGACCGTCTCGGGCATCGATAAACAACTTGTCGGCGAAACTGCCGCCAACATCCGTAAACTGCGCATTACCGAGCCATACAAGGGCAAGGGTATTCGCTACGAGGGTGAGACAATCCGCCGCAAGGCCGGAAAGGCAGGTAAGTAATGTCAACTGTCAGTATCAAAGGCAAAGGCAAAAGCGCTGCCCGCCGTCGCCGTCACGCTCGCGTACGCAAACGGATTCACGGCACCGCAGCACGCCCACGTCTAGTAGTGAACCGATCAGCTCGTCACATCTTTGCACAGGTAATCGACGACGAAGCAGGAGTCACGCTCTTTTCAGCATCCACCATGGAAGCTGATCTGCGTGCACTTGAAGCAGAAAAGTCCGACAAAGCTCACAAAGTAGGCGAAATCATTGCACAGCGCGCGAATGACGCTGATGTGACCCAGGTGGTCTTCGACCGCGCTGGTCACAAATATCACGGACGTATCGCTGCTGTTGCTGAAGGCGCACGGGAAGGTGGACTGAAGCTGTGACCGAAGCAAACAATGAAAAGGACACCCAGGTGACCGAAACTCAAGAGACTGTCTCGGAAACCTCATCCGGCTCCGACAGTCAGAGCACTGAACGCCAAGAACGCGGTTCACGCCGGGGCCAACGCTCCGACCGTGGCGACCGCGGTTCACGCAAAGGCGGACGCGATGACAACCGCGACCAGTTCTTGGAACGTGTTGTCCAAATTAACCGTGTCTCCAAAGTGGTCAAGGGTGGACGTCGTTTCGCCTTCACCGCACTTGTCGTCGTAGGTGACGGCGAAGGCATGGTTGGTATTGGTTACGGTAAAGCCAAAGAAGTGCCAGCCGCTATTGCAAAGGGTGTAGAAGAAGCCAAGAAGAACTTCTTCCGCGTCCCACTCGTAGGCAGCACCATTCCTCACCTCTCTAAGGGTGAAGATGCCGCAGGTGTCGTCCTACTGCGCCCAGCATCACCAGGTACCGGTGTTATCGCCGGCGGTCCAGTGCGTGCTGTGCTCGAAGCAGCAGGCGTCGCTGACATCCTGACCAAGTCCATGGGCTCGGCAAACTCCATCAACATTGTGCGTGCGACCGTTCAAGCCCTCCGCCAGCTGGAAGGCCCAGAAGAGGTCGCAGCTCGCCGTGGACTGCCTGTCGACGAAGTTGCACCAGCATTCATGCTGCGCACCATCGCCGAAGACCGCGCCAAGCGTTCTGAAGAGAAGGCAGGTGCATAGAGATGTCAAACTACGAATCGACACCAAAGAACATCGCGCCATCCGAAGCATCCCTGACGATCACTCAGGTGCGTTCGGCAATTGGACGTAAACCCCAGCATCGTGAAACCCTACGGTCACTCGGTCTGCGAGGAATCGGCAAGTCCGTCACTCGTTCAGCCGACGCCGTCACGGTGGGCATGGTCAACGCCGTGTCCCACCTGGTAAAGGTCGAGGAGGTCGACTAATGGCTGAAGAACAACAAGATGCCATCAAACTTCACGACCTACGCCCAGCTAAAGGCTCAAACAAGTCGAAGCTGCGCTATGGTCGTGGTGAAGGCGGCAAGGGCGGCAAGACCGCAACCCGCGGTACCAAAGGTACTCGTGCACGTAACACGGTGCCAGCAGGTTTCGAAGGTGGGCAGCTACCGCTGCACATGCGCCTTCCAAAACTGCGTGGCTTCCGCAACCCAGCAAAGGTCAACTTCCAGGTTGTCAACCTGGATAAACTGACCGAATCCTTCCCATCAGGAGGCGACGTGACCGTTGCTGACCTCGTGGAAAAAGGCCTGGTTCGCAAGAACCAGCCGGTCAAGGTGCTGGGCTCCGGTGACATCTCGGTAGCCGTCAATGTTACCGCTGATGCCTTCTCCAAATCAGCAGTCGATAAGATTGCTGCTGCCGGAGGCACCACAACAACTGCATAGCACCGTTCTTTAGAGGAACAGTGTTATCCCTGCGCGGCCCTCGATCCTTGACGAGTCTCGTCACAGGTCGAGGGCCCCAGGTTTTAACGTTAGAATTCTGATCGTGCCTCTTCTCGGCACGACTATGTACGTACGATTCGGTAACCGCCGCATCAAAGAAAGTGCGTGACCGCACTACTGTCAGGAGGACACTTGTTCAGCACGATAGCAAGGGTTTTTAAAACCCCAGATCTGCGGACCAAGATCCTATTTACACTGGGCATCATCGTGATCTACCGAATCGGTGTGTTCATTCCAGCACCCAGTGTGGACTACGGCAACGTCCAAATGTGTCTTGCTCAAGGTGATACCACCGGCGGGCTGTACTCGTTCGTTAACATGTTCTCGGGTGGAGCACTACTGCAAGTGTCCATCTTCGCATTGGGCATCATGCCCTATATCACCGCAGCGATTATCACCCAGCTGCTTCGCGTAGTGATTCCTGCGTTCGAGCGGTTACAAAAAGAAGGCCCCGAAGGCCAAGCTCGCCTGACGCAGTACACCCGTTACCTCACCGTAGGACTCGCGCTCCTCAACGCCACGACCATTGCCACCCTGGCACGTTCCGGTGCGTTGCTGAACTGTAATGTCTCCCTGCTCAACAACGACGGCATCTGGGCCACCCTCATTCTCGTCATGACCCTGGCAGTTGGTGCCATCGTGATCATGTGGATGGGCGAACAGATCACCGAACGCGGTGTCGGTAACGGCATGTCGTTGATGATCTTCGTATCCATCGCAGCAGGCTTCCCATCCGGACTCGCCGCCATCTGGCAAACTCAAGGCTGGCGAATATTCGTCATTGTCTTCATCATCGGTATCGCCACCATGATGCTCATCGTCTTCGTCGAGGACTCCCAACGCCGTGTTCCCGTTCAGTACGCGCGTCGACAGATCGGTCGCCGGACGGTCGGGTCAAACTCAACGTACATTCCAATCAAGGTGAACATGGCCGGTGTGATCCCCGTGATCTTCGCGTCATCGATCCTGATGCTGCCCCAGATTCTCATCCAGTTCAATATGCCAACCGACGGTTCGGAACCAGCACCGTGGGTGGTCTGGCTACAGGAATACTTTGGTACCGGTTCGCATCCCGTGTACATGACGATTTTCTTCCTGATGACCATCTTCTTCACGTACTTCTACGTGACCATCACGTTCAACCCGCAAGACGTTTCCGATAATATGAAACGCCAAGGCGGGTTCATCCCAGGAGTCCGCGCCGGACGACCAACCGTTCAGTACTTGGAATACGTTATCTCACGAGTAACATTCGTCGGTGCGACGTACCTGGGCCTCATCGCCATGATCCCGCTGGTTGCTTTCGTGCTCATCGGAGCGGATCAAAACTTCCCATTCGGTGGCGTGTCCATCCTGATTATGGTTGGTGTAGCTTTGAACACGATCAAACAAATCGACGCACAAATGGAACAACGTCACTACGAAGGACTGCTGCGCTAAGCTAAGTCCAGGACCACGATCCCGATCTAGGACAGGACAGAACATGACTCGCTTGCTCATCATGGGCCCTCCAGGGTCAGGCAAAGGCACCCAGGCTGTGCGCATTGCCGACAAGATGGCTATCCCCGCCATCTCCACCGGCGACATTTTCCGCTACAACGTCAAGGAACTTACTGAGCTCGGCAAAGAGGCCAAAACCTATATCGACTCGGGCGACTTTGTCCCAGACGACGTCACCAACCGCATGGTCGCTGACCGTCTCAACCAGGCTGATACCAGCAACGGGTTCCTGCTCGATGGGTACCCACGCACTTCGGGTCAAGTTGAAGCGTTGAACGAGATCCTGGCAGACAAGAACGATACCCTCACCGCAGTACTGGTTCTAGAAGTTCCCGATGAGGAAATCGTAGAGCGTCTGTTGGCGAGGGCCGAGACCGAAGGTCGTTCTGATGACTCAGAAGACGTGATCAAGCATCGACTGGAGCTCTACCACCAGGAAACCTCAGATCTCATTGAGGCTTACATTGAACAGGGCATCGTCGGACGGGTCGACGGCACCGGCGCCATCGACGACATCACCGAGCGTCTCCTGCAGACCATCTACAATATCCGCGCACGAACAGGGACCCTGCCCGTGATCAAACCGCGGTCCAACGACTAGTATCAGTTGTGCCAAGAATTGACCGATCCATACATCATGGGTCGGTTTTTTCACTTCGACAGTATTCAGCATCCCTGGTCACAGCAGACTCCAGTGTGACCGACGGGTTTCATAAAGGTAGCACCACGCATGTCACGTCAAATCGAACTCAAATCCAACGCCCAGATGGCCACGATGCACCAAGCAGGCTTGATTCTGCATCAAGGCCTCGACGAGGTCGTAGCGGCAGCGAAACCAGGCGTGACCACCGCCCAGCTCGACGAGGTGTTTCGCAAAGTCCTCAGCGACCACGGAGCCACCTCGAATTTCCTGGGCTACTACGGTTTTCCAGCGACTATCTGCGCCTCAGTGAATGACGAAGTCGTCCACGGCATCCCCGGCGAACGGGTGTTGCAAGACGGCGATGTCATCTCCGTCGACGCTGGCGCGATCATCGACGGTTGGCATTCAGATTCGGCCCGAACCGTGTTGGTCGGCAAGGTCGATGCAGCCGATCAGCGGTTATCGGAGGTCACCGAAGAAGCCATGTGGGCAGGCATCGCGGCGTTCGCGAAAGCCAAACACGTCGGCGAAATCGGCAATGCGATTGAGGACTCGGTTCGTGCTCAAGAGGGAGCAACCTTCGGCATCCTCGAAGACTATGTTGGTCACGGGATCGGCTCCGCTATGCACCAAGCCCCCGATGTGTTCAATTACCGATCGGGTATGCGTGGCCCCAGGGTAAAGGCCGGGATGGTGCTTGCGATCGAACCGATGCTTGTGCGCGGAGACATTGCGACCAAAACGCTAGCCGATAATTGGACTGTCGTCACAGTGGATGGTGCAAATGCCTCGCAATGGGAACATTCCGTTGCTCGGCACAAAGAAGGAATCTGGGTCACTACTGCCCCTGATGGCGGTGCATCCCGACTCGAACGGTACGGTGTAACTCCTGTACCAATCCCACAAAACTAAGACCCTGTCAATGCCATTTGGCATTCTTTGTGAACATAAGCTAACATAGAACCTTGGCTGATTCTGCCTTTAAGTTATTCGGTGTGTCCGATAAAAACCTTCGAAGATGGACTCAGTGCATAAACTCATGCTTTTTGTTACTGCCCTATCGTTGTGCGATATATCGCCGTGACAAAAGACAACAGATTGTGGAGGACATGGCTAAAAAAGAAGGCGTCATTGAAGTTGAAGGAACCGTTTCTGAAGCATTGCCGAACGCAATGTTCCGGGTACGGCTTGATAACGACCACGTCGTGCTAGCCACCATTTCTGGCAAAATGCGTCAACACTATATTCGCATTTTGCCTGAAGACCGTGTGGTGGTTGAGCTTAGCCCATACGATCTCGAACGAGGTCGTATTGTCTACCGCTATAAATAAACAAACTATCCACCTCTGGAACGCTCAAGGAGGAACCCTGTGAAGGTTCAGCCAAGCGTGAAGCGGATCTGCGATGCCTGCAAGGTAATTCGCCGCCACGGCAATGTCATGGTGATCTGCTCTAACCCACGCCACAAACAGCGTCAGGGCTAAGCCCCGACGCTCAAACGATGGCCCAGTACCGGGCCACAGCAACACAGAGCATCAAGCTCAACCTTCGGACAAGACAAAGGCCGAAGACTTACCCGCTGTAGGGACTATGTATGGGATGTGTCGAGTTCTTCATATCCCGCATGGCACCTGGCAGCCTGATGGTAACTCGGGTAAGGACGTGTTGTTGAAGACCTTTGTCATAAAGAACAGGAGAACGGCCATATGGCACGTCTAGCAGGCGTTGATATTCCACGTGAAAAGCGTGTCGTCATCGCTCTCACCTACATTTATGGTGTTGGCAACAGCCGCGCTGTCCAGATTCTGGAAGCAACCGGCATTGATGCGAGTACTCGCGTCAAAGATCTTTCCGATGACGAAATGGTGAAGCTGCGCGACTTTATCGAAGGCAACCTCCAGGTTGAGGGTGACCTTCGCCGCGAAGTCGCAGCAGACATTCGTCGCAAAGTTGAAATTGGCTCCTACCAAGGTCTGCGCCACCGTCGTGGCCTGCCAGTCCGTGGACAGCGCACCAAGAACAACGCACGTACCCGCAAGGGACCGAAGAAGACTGTTGCAGGACGTAAGAAGTAGAAACTTCTGGTCCCACCCAGTATTTAGTAAACCAAGCTTTTTGTAGGAGAGCATTCTATGGCAAAGGCACGCGGTGCGGCCCCTCGTAAGGGACGTCGCTCCAAAAAGAATATAACTCAGGGCCAAGCCCACATTAAATCAACCTTTAACAACACCATCGTTTCCATCACGGATCCATCAGGTGGCGTGATCTCATGGTCATCTGCCGGAGAGATGGGCTTCAAAGGTTCCCGTAAATCGACCCCGTTTGCTGCTCAAACCGCGGCTGAACATGCTGCCAAGCGCGCCCAAGAACACGGGATGCGTAAAGTTGACGTCTTCGTCAAAGGCCCAGGCTCCGGACGCGAAACCGCGATCCGTTCACTGCAGGCTGCTGGCTTGGAAGTTGGCTCCATTCAGGACGTCTCCCCGGTTGCACACAACGGTGCACGCCCGGCCAAGCGTCGTCGCGTCTAAGGCTTTTTGAGCACCCCAGAGCCGTTATGCGACAGCCATGTCGTATAACGGTTGTGGATCACCCTAAGAAATTAATTTCCATCGTTTCCCCCAACTGCGCGCATCAAATGGCGGATAGCGTGCCGAAAGGAAATGTCAGTGCTCATTGCACAGCGCCCCACGTTGACTGAAGAACCCGTTTCGGAAACCCGTTCCCGGTTTGTCATCGAACCACTGGAACCGGGCTTCGGCTACACCCTTGGTAACTCACTGCGTCGTACCCTGCTGTCATCGATCCCTGGTGCAGCTGTCACCTCGGTTCGTATCGACCAGGTACTGCACGAGTTCACTACCATCCAAGGTGTAAAAGAAGACGTCACCGAAGTGATCTTGAACGTTAAACAACTCTCGGTCTCGTCACACCATGACGAACCAGTAGTTGCCTACCTGCGCAAGCAGGGACCCGGTGTCGTAACCGCAGCAGATATCACCCCACCAGCAGGTGTCGAGATCCACAACTCGGACCTGCACATCGCCACCCTGAACGAAAAGGGTAAGTTCGATATGGAATTGACCATCGAACGCGGCCGTGGGTATGTCACCGCTGCACAGAACAAGTCCGCAGATGCAGAAATCGGCCGTATCCCGGTCGACTCGATCTACTCACCAGTCGCGGTTGTCACCTTCAAGGTCGATGCCACCCGTGTGGAACAGCGCACCGACTTCGACAAGCTGACCCTCGACGTTGAAACCAAAGAATCCATGACACCACGTGATGCCCTGGCTTCTGCAGGTTCGACCTTGGTCGAGTTGTTCGGTCTTGCACGCGAACTCAACGTCGAATCCGAAGGTATCGAAGTTGGCCCATCGCCGGTTGATACCAGCGTTGCAGCTGACCTGGCACTGCCGGTCGAAGATCTCGAACTCACCGTTCGGTCGTACAACTGCCTCAAACGTGAAGGCATTAACACCGTTGGTGAACTCGTCGCGCGTTCCGAAACTGATCTGATGGATATTCGTAACTTCGGTGCGAAGTCCATTGACGAGGTCAAGGAAAAATTGGTAGGCCTTGGCTTGTCTCTGAAAGACGGCGGACCCGGCAGCTTCGAATCACCTTTTGACTCCCAGGAGTCAGACGAGTACGGACTGTAACTCACATTTGAACCACTGATTCCGGTCATCTAAGGACCGGACATCATACAAGGAGAATTCATGCCAACCCCAACAAAAGGACCGCGCCTGGGCGGCGGAGCGGCACACCAGCGTCACATGCTGGCCAACCTGTCCGTGAGCCTGTTCGAGCACAAGTCCATCAAGACCACGCTGACCAAGGCAAAGCGCCTTCAGCCATATGCTGAGCGACTCATCACTTTCGCAAAACAAGGTGACCTGAACGCCCGTCGTAAAGTGCAGGGTCTGATCGCGGGCAACTCACGCACCAACAAGTCTGTTGTGCACGAGTTGTTCACCGTGATCGGTCCAGCCATGGCAAACCGTGAAGGTGGCTACACCCGCATCACCAAGATCGGCAACCGTTCCGGTGACAACGCCCCAATGGCCGTCATCGAACTGGTAATGGAACCGATGTCGCCAAAGCAGGCCGTCGTAGGCGAAGCAGAAGCAGTAGCTGAGCACGCATCCGACGAAGAACCTGTCGAAGCGACTGAAGAAAACGTAGAGACCGAAGAAGTTGCCGAGGACGCCGAAACGGCTGACGAGGACAACAAATAAGTCTCATCCACGCGTAATGTTCAAACCCCACACTCAACCGTGTGGGGTTTGAACATTTAAGAGCACACTGATGACTAAAGTCTTATCTATGACCCAAGACAGCACCTACCGGATCCGAGTAGACCTTGCCTACGACGGCACATCCTACCGCGGATGGGCCAAACAACCCGGCCTGCCCAGCGTGCAAGCAGCGGTGGAAACCGGTCTCGAAACGATCTTTCGCGGTCCCATCCGAACCACTGTGGCCGGACGAACTGATGCCGGAGTTCACGCAGCGCACCAAGTGATCCACTTTGACCTCACCACAGACCAATGGCACAAATTGCCGGGGCACACCCCACAGCGTGCCCCCGAAGAGGCCATGGTCTCAAAACTCAACGGGGTACTGGCCAGAGAAGCGGGAGCAATTCGGATCCTGACGGCCCGTATCGCCCCAGAAGGCTTCGATGCACGATTCTCACCGGTGTCTCGCAGTTACCGGTATCGAATAACTCACGGAACCCCAGACCCTTTGACTCGTCACTACACCTATACGCATCGCCGAGCCCTCGACGTGGAAGCGATGATCACCGAAACCAACGGCGTGGAGGGTCTGCACGATTTCGGGTCATTTTGTAAACCGCGACCAGGTGCCACCACCATCCGTCAGCTCGAGACCTTTGCGGTCGAGGTAGCACAAGACGCGATCATCGTGCGTCTCACCGCCGATGCCTTCTGCCATCACATGGTCCGCGCGCTCGTCGGGGCACTGTTGATGGTGGGGGACGGGTCCCGAGCCCCAGGCTGGTTACAAGATCGCTTGGCGCATCCTGTCCGAGATTCACACATGGCCCTTGCCCCAGCACACGGGTTGCTACTGGAAACCGTGCACTATCCCGCTGATACCGAAGTCGGACAAAGGGCAGACGAGACCCGTGCCAGACGAACCACTACGAGCTCGTCTTGCGACTGATCCGCTGCGCAGCATCGGTGATCACCGCAACCACCGCCGCGGTATTGGCTGTCACCTCAAGTTGATCTGTCACCAATTCCAACCGGGTGGTGGGCCCCGAGGTGATGTGCTTCGTGACAACTCCCGGGAATGAGAAGGATGAAAAAGAAGCCGGCAGAATCGAGGCACCAACGCCCGCGGCGACGAGCCCCATCACGTTTTCTTGGTTGACAGCGCGCTGGACGATTCTCGGCGGGTGGCCCAAGTGGTGGAAGATCTCCATAATATTTGTGACATAGCCCGGCATCGATTGATAGGGAAAGAGCACCAGAGGCAGTTGGATAAGATCTTCCGGTGAGACTTCAGCCTTGGACGCTAGCGGATGGTTCATCGGCAACACAGCGACCATGTCTTCGGTCAACAGCGTGGTGAATTCTAGACCGGCTTGTAATGGCGCATCACGCATGATTCCTACGTCCAGGCGGTTTTCTAGTAGCGCCTCGATTTGCTCCCCGGTCGCCAAAGGTTGCAAATCCAGTTGAATCCCGGGATGTTGTGATCGGACGTCACGCACTCCAGCGGGCACAAGTTCATAGCTCGCCGACGAGACGAATCCAACGCGCACCCGGCCGCGCCGGCCAGCCTTGATCTCACGGATATCTTCGACGGCTTCATCGAGGTCTTGCAAGATGGGTCGGACCAAATCCACGAACCGGCTGCCTTCAGGAGTCAATGAAACTCTTCTGGAGGTTCGGTCGAACAGCGATACCCCCAGTTCTTCTTCCAACCGTTTAATATGTACGGTCAGTGGCGGCTGCGAAATATGAAGACGAGCAGCCGCTCGTCCGAAATGGAGTTCTTCGGCCACCGCCATGAAGTACTCGAGTTGACGTAGTTCCACAATTCATCCTTCTGACAGGCACACTGTATGCCAACCGGACCTAATTCTAGCCCAGAAGCATTCTGGCTGGTGGGCAGGCGAATTCGCGAGCACTGATCAGCGTTTTGCGATGCTGCATGTTCCGTAGTATTATGGGTAGCTGTTGTGCGTGTCCTCCCGGACCGCAAGCGCAGCAGGGCCTGACGCAGTTGCATCGTCGAAGGGTCATTGCCGCACCGGGAAGAACGGACCCGGCATCACGCCAGCCCTCACCTGGTGTACCGGATATGCACCGTCAACTTAACAGCGACACCGCGTTGTAGGATCTCACGACCACGCGCTTACTCGCTGCCGAACACCGACATACGAAGGCTAATACATAGTGCGTACGTTTACACCAACGCCAGACGACGTTGATCGTCAATGGCACGTCATTGACGCCACAGATGTGGTGCTGGGACGTCTTGCCAGCCAGGTGGCAACGCTGCTGCGCGGCAAGCACAAGCCCACATTTGCACCTCACATGGACATGGGCGATTACGTGATCATCCTCAATGCAGAAAAAGTTGCATTGACCGGCGCCAAGCTGGAAAAGAAACACGCTTACCGTCACTCAGGTTATCCAGGCGGCCTCACCTCGACCTCATACGCTGAACTGCTGGAGAAAAACCCAGTTCGCGCCGTCGAGAAGGCAATCAAGGGTATGCTGCCATCGAACCGTCTCGCAGACCAGATCTTCAAGAAGGTCAAAGTCTACGAAGGTTCCGATCACCCACATGCTGCACAGCAGCCAAAAGAATTCGTTATCGATCAGGTTGCCCAGTAGGGTCACACTGCAGTTCAAGGAGAACCCATGACTGAAAACGTCAATGAGATCACTGAGGACCAGGAGCTGACCAGCTACACCTCGGAATCTGACAATACACCTACTACTGAAGAAGTTACCGAACGCCCACCGCTGACCCAGTCGGGTCAAGCCGTTGGTCGTCGCAAGCGCGCGATCGCCCGTGTCCGCCTGATCCCAGGTACCGGATCATGGAAGATCAACGGTCGCGACCTTGATACGTATTTCCCGAACAAACTGCACCAGCAAGAAGTCAACGATCCGTTCACTATCCTCGAGCTCGGTGGCGCATACGACGTCATCGCGCTGGTCAACGGTGGTGGACCATCCGGCCAGGCCGGTGCCGTTCGCTTGGGCGTTGCTCGTGCACTGAACGAAATCGATCGCGAGAACAACCGCGGCCCGCTCAAAAAAGCAGGCTTCCTCACTCGCGACGCTCGTGCAGTTGAGCGCAAGAAGGCCGGTCTCAAGAAGGCCCGCAAGGCGCCACAATACTCGAAGCGTTAAGTCGCTTTCTGTTTTCAAAACATCCGTCAGCTTTTGCTGGCGGATGTTTTGTTTAAGGTAACAGGCTGACAACACACCGTGTTGTTGCAATGCAGGCCACGCTACGATCGTGGGTAGCAACATAACGATCCGCGCAGAGGTGTGAGGTGCTACATATGAGTCAGTCTGGCGATCCGCTCCACATGGCAGTCGACACCGGGGGTACCTTCACCGATGTCGCCGTCCGTGGCGCAGGCGGAAAAATGTTCGTCTGGAAACTGCCCTCCACACCGACGGCCCCAGACGAAGCCGTCATCGATGGCGTCAAAGGAGCACTAGCCCGCGTTGAACGATCGCCACAGGAACTGACCCGCTTTGTACACGGCAGTACTGTTGCAACCAACACCGTGATCACCCGTGATGGTGCCCGGGTAGGTATGGTCACCACCGCAGGATTCCGCGATGTGCTGGCCATCGCACATCAGGCCAGACCATCCATCTACGATCAACATAAGCGCCGACCAGAACCACTCATTGCGCGCCAAGCCATTATCGAAGCCACAGAGCGCATCGATGCCGACGGCCAGATACTGACTGCACTCGACGAAACAGCACTCGAAGTTGCTATCCAACAGCTGGCTCCGCTCGAGCTCGACGCCATTGTCGTGTCGCTAATCAACGCCTATGCGAATCCTGCACACGAACATCGAGTCACCGAAATCGTGCAACAATCTGGTGTCGCTGAGCACGTCGTGGCCGCCACCAATATCTCTGCCGAGATGCGCGAATACGAGCGGACCTCGACCGCAGCGATCAATGCCTATGTTGCGCCAAAAATCGCCGGGTACATCGCACAATTGGAACAGGGTCTAACACAAGCGGGCGTGCAGACTGGCATGCGCATTATGCAATCCTCCGGGGGACTCCTCAGCCCCGGGGATGCTGCCGAACATCCAGCGCGCACCGTATTGTCTGGCCTTGCCGGGGGAGTGGTCGGAGCCGCGAATTGGTCTACTCACCTGGACCTGGACCGGGTGGTTTCATTCGATATTGGGGGCACTTCGACAGACATCGCCTTGATCCGTGACGGCATACCGGATGAAACCCTTTCCACGGAAATCGCAGGCCTACCTCTGAAACTCCCGTCGGTGGACGTGCACACCATTGGTGCAGGCGGTGGGTCCATCGCGTGGCTCGATTCCGGCGGCGGATTACGGGTTGGCCCACACTCGGCCGGTGCAGAACCAGGACCAATCAGCTACCAACGTGGGGGCACTGAACCCACAGTCACCGATGCGCATGCGGTCCTGGGGAGACTCGGCGACGAACTGCTCGGCGGCGAATTCAGTTTAGATGTACCGGCCGCACGCGACGCCATGCATGAATGGGGTCAGGAACTTGGACTGTCCGCCGAAGATACCGCCGAAGGCATCCTACGAGTCATCACCGCCACCATGGCGCGTGGAATTCGCAAGGTGTCAGTGGAACGCGGTGTGGACCTGCGCACCTGTGACCTGATGGCCTTTGGTGGTGCAGGGCCTCTCCATGGGGCAGATTTGGCCAAAGAACTCAACATGCGTTCCGCTATTATTCCGCCCAGGCCGGGAATCGCCTCGGCGGTTGGCATGCTCGATGCGCCCATCAGGCACGACTACGCCACCAGCGTCGACGTCTCCACAACCGAAGCCCTCGTCGCACTTGGCGACACCTTCGCAACGATGCGTACACAGGCCGACTCGGATTTGGACAACCCTGAGGCTGAAACTCAGTATGAGCTGCTGGTAGATGCAAGATACATCGGGCAGTCCTACGAACTCACAGTCGCCTGGGATGAGGACTGGGGACGCCAGCGCGAGATTTTTGAAGACGCCCACGAGCAAAACTACGGTTTCGCAGACCCCGATGCCGTCATGGAAATTGTGGTGGCACGGTTGGTCGTGACCCAAGAACTTGAGCACGGGGCGCTGGAATCCGTGGAATCCATCGATGCCGATGTCAGCCCCACGAGTCATCGGGAAGTCTATATTGCAGGCGCCTGGCAAGACCTACCGATCTTTCAACGGACCGACTTCGGAGCCCAGACGAAGGTCGAAGGTCCCGCGATCATCGAGCAATTTGACTCAACGATCTACCTTGGCCCCGACCAGGTGGCACACAACGATACCTACGATTTCCTTCATATCCACCAGGCGACATAACAGGAGTGCTCATGAGCGATGAAGCCCTGAACCCGGTCGAACTAGAAATTGCCCGCAACCGGCTCGAATCGATCTCCGAAGAAGTCGGCACCGCGCTAATCCAAACAAGTTACTCACCAAATATTAAAGACCGCCGCGACTGTTCGGCGGGGATCTATGCACCCGACGGCATGCTGATCTCTCAGGCAGAGCACATTCCACTCCACCTGGGGCTCATGCCCACCATGATCAAAAATGCGCTGGCTTCGTACGGGATTGAGCACCTGGTCGACGGTGACGTCCTCATCACCAATAATCCGTACCTCGGTGGTTCACATCTACCGGACATGTGCGTCATCACCCCGGTCTTTTGGCAGGATGAGATCGTCGCGGTGGTGGCGAATATGGCCCATCACGTCGACGTCGGTGGCATCACGCCGGGATCGATGGCCACCCACGCTACTGAAATTTTTCAAGAAGGCATCCGGGTACCACCCGTGAAACTCTTTTCTGCGGGACAGCTGCGCGACGAGCTTTTGGCTGTCTTGCTGACCAACATTCGAACCGCAGATAAGACACGTGGTGACATCATGGCGCAAGTTGCTGCCAACCGGTTGGGCGAGCGCCGCATTCATGAACTGCTCGAGGAATGGGGCCCGCAGCGGTTTGACGTCTCGGCCAACGCACTGGTGGATTACGCTGGTCGACGCACCCGTGCTGCCATTCAACAGTTGCCAGACGGTTTCGGCAGTTTCACCGACTACTTGGAGCACGATGGCAACACCGAGCATCCAGTGGCCATCGCAGTCACTGTAGAAGTTACTGGTGACCAGCTGACGGTAGATTTTACCGAAACCAATGACCAGGTGGCCGGTGCAGTGAACTGTTCTTGGGCCGTCACCGAAGGCTGCGTAGCCTACGTGATCAAATTGCTTACGGACCCCTCACTACCGTCCAACGCGGGGCTGATGGAACCCATCGATGTCGCAACCCGAAAGGGCTCACTGGTGGCTGCTAGCTTTCCTGCCCCGGTATCCAACGGCAACATCCAAACGTCACAACGTATCGTCGACGCCCTGCTGGGCGCGTTCTACCAGTTCGCCCCGGAACACGTTCCTGCTGCATCATCGGGTTCGATGTCGATCATGACGATCGGTGGTTTCGACGAGGCGACCGGCCAATACTTTTCGTATGTGGAAACCTACGGTGGAGGTCAGGGCGCAATGCCAGATCAGGATGGTGCTTCGGCGATCCACACCCATATGACCAACACTCGCAACACGCCATGCGAGGTCATCGAACGCGAATACCCGCTCCGGGTCGAAGCATATCGGATTGCCGATGACACCGGCGGAGCCGGCCAATACTCTGGCGGTGACGGACTGATTCGCCAGCTGACACTGACCCGTGGCCGTGCCCAAGTGGTGGCTGGCACTGCCAGAGTGACGACTGTGCCCTGGGGGCTCGCTGGGGGATCCGACGGCACGTCGGGCGGGGTGACTCGACATGGAATCGAAGGCGATGAACCGCGAGAATCGATGACCCGTTTCGACGTCGAGGCCGGTGAAGGGATCACCATTCAAACTGCCGGTGGTGGCGGTCACGGTACGGCTTCTCTCGCGTAGGAACACTGGATTAGGCTGACAATATGCGTCAAAACGATACCCCAGCGGCTGGCAGTAACACATCAAATATTCTGACGGCTCCGTTGCCCCAGGCAGTGATCACAGGGGCGTTGACCCTTATCCCAGCCCGGAACTATCCCACCTGGCTGCGCAAAAGCCTCGTATGGGGACCAACCGTGGTTGGCGTTGCTGGTGCCGTCTGTTTCACAGCAAAACCTGATGTTCGCGCAAAACTGACAGAGCGTTTGCCCAGTGCTGAGCGATCAGCCCCAGGTGCTCAAAAGATCGAGGCAAACGCGGCGAGGTCAGTCGTGCCAACTCCGGCCCGCAAAGCCACGACGCTTATTGTGACTGGCGGCGGTGTGGGAGCGATCGTCTCGGTATTAACGGCCGGAGGCTTTTGGGCTGACGAAAAGATCGAGCATGCCCTACGCCGTATAAACGTGCCTTTTCCCCGCGTCGTCATGGGTGCGGTTGCTGGCTTGGCGGCCTGGTATCAGGCGAAACAGGACGATGCACGAAACGCATAAGCCTGCCCGTCCCTTACGGATACGATCGGAGAGACTCAGGTGCGTTAGATGCTGGAGTTGCGGGGCATCAGCCTCGCTGAGCTGTCCCGTCGGGTCGATGTGAGCGTGGTGAACCTTTCAGTGTTGAAGAACAATAGAGGACGTGCCATACGTTTTACAACGCTCACCCGACTATGCGAAGAACTTCAGTGTTCCCCCCGGGGACCTGTTTGAAATCCAGACTTAATAACGTTGTAGCGCTCTATCGCGGGTGAAAGGGATTGACAAGCATCTGTTGGCCGCTTTGCTTCGCTATCGACACATACCTATGGCGCTGTGCTATCAGCGTCTGACCGAATGAGACGGCCACGTCGTGCATGGTTTAGTCGCTATCTGGTTACGAGATGGTTGGAAGCGACAAGATCCCCGTGGCAGTACCAACGGGACGTCTGCCGAGTTTAATCTTGCACGCGAGCAATTAGCCTGGGCTGCAGACGAATCCCTCGGAGAAGTGGACTATCCGTGGCTGTTTGCAGAACCTGCACAGCAGGTGGTCGACGCTTTGCGGCAAGCCCCCGCAGTCTCTAAGGCTGTGCTGCCTCAGGCTCTTTCGGGAAAATAACGTCTCGAGGTAGTTGGATACTTCACAGCTCGGCTGTCTCATCCGGCTATTTCCCAGTCCACGCATGTGAATGGTTTCTGCCACCCCTTGAAAATTGCTCATTTCCTGGGTTTCCTTGGAAACATGGAACTTTTCTATGGAGCTCTTGCATTGGTAATAAGTGCCGTGTTTTGGGTGCTCTTGTTTTGGGAACGACGGAAAGCTGAACCTCACGAGGAAATCCCTCTGGGAGTAGGTCCGAGCCGTAAGCATCCATGGCAGGCGCATGCTTATGTTGTCGTCGCAGCAGGCCTCATGGGCCTTTCCGCCCCGTACTTGTCAGATGCGCTAGGGATTGGCGGCTTTCTTTTGTGCTTCATACCTGTGTTGATTTACGGGGTTCTGCTTGTCTTACACAACCGCAAGGTCAAGCAACATGCAACTGGCCAGGTGACGCAATAACGCGCATCAGGTGTTCGGTCTTGTGAGTGCCATTCACATGACCATCGACGGAGAAGCATTCCGATCGCATACGGCAGTAGGGGCCAACAAGCGGCTAGACGAGCTAGATCCCTTCTGCGGTCTCGTTGAGCGTGCGCAAAAGCCGTCAGGGTTCGGCCTGCTCTACCTGGTTGAGATGAGCGAGCGTCACGAAGCGTTTCGGCGCAAGTAGGTGCGGATCGAGGTCGCGAACACATCTGAACCGCTCCGAAACGTGGTTCATTGGTCCGGCGTTTACGATGAGAAAACCAATTATGCGCCACTATCAGCGTGGCATGGTCCCTTAGGATCAGACGACGTCGTGGCCTGTTTGGTATTGAACCGAGTAGTTCTTTTGCCCATTCCGAGGTCCATTGCACACTACCGGGCGGTAACAGTAGCCTGAGGGATAACCTCTGGAGGGTGATGTATGACAGCCGCAACGACACTAAACCAAGTCAAACATGTGTATTCAACGGGACGAACCCGGAGCGTAGCGTGGCGGTTGAGCCAACTGGCCGGGCTGCAACAACTGCTCGAAGATCACACAGATTACATTGAAGCTGCCCTATACCAGGACCTGGGAAAGAATGGTTTCGAGGCGTGGGTGTCCGAAATTGGTCAGGTGATGGCTGAGATCAAGTGGCTGCGAAAACACACCGCGTCCTGGGCGAAACCGCAGCGTGTGCGGACACCGTTGGCCCTGTGGCCCGCCAAATCGATGATCGAGCACGAACCCCGCGGTACGGTGCTGGTGATCTCCCCGTGGAACTACCCGGTGATGTTGGGCCTTTCCCCATTGGCCGGCGCAGTTGCCGCAGGAAACGCGGTGGTCCTGAAACCTTCTGAAATCGGCACCGCGGTAGAATCCGTCCTTGCCGAGCTCATCCCGCAGTACATGGATCCGCATGCCATCCGGGTCGTCACCGGTGGCCCAGATGTCGTCCACGAGATGATCGAAGCCAAACCCGATTACGTATTCTTCACGGGCTCATCCAAGGTCGGCTCCATCATCGCCACCGCGTGTGCTGAGCGCCTGATCGAATACACGTTGGAGCTGGGTGGGCAGTCTCCAGCGTACGTGCATGATGACGCGGATATCGACACAGCAGCAGCGCGTTTGGTGTGGGGTAAATTCCTCAATGCTGGCCAAACCTGTGTGGCACCAAACCACATCTACGTACACGAAGATATCGCTGACCGTCTCACAGGCGCCATCGTCGATGAGATCCAGAGCCAGTACGGCGCGGATCCCGCGATCAGCCGAGATTACCCGCGCATGATCACCGTTGAACATGCCACAACAGTGGCCGACCAGTTGAACGCGTCCGCAGGCACCATTACCCACGGTGGAACAGTCAACACCGCGCAACACTATATTGCCCCTACCGTAGTAACTGACGTTGCCGATGACGATGCGCTGATGTCCAGCGAAATCTTTGGGCCTATCCTGCCGATCATCCCCGTGACTGGAGCGCAGGACGCGGTGGATCGCATCAGTCGGCTCGAAGATCCCTTGGCCTTCTATCTCTTCACCGAATCTCGCAGCGTGAAGGACTATGTGCTGCCGCGCGTGGTTGCCGGTGGGGTCGGCATTAACGTTCCGCTGATGCAGTTGGCCACACCACATATGCCATTCGGTGGCGTCGGAACCTCCGGCCACGGGAGTTATCACGGCGTCTGGTCGCTGCGAACGTTCAGCCAGGAACGCGCTGTGCTGGACAAGGCGACCACCCCGGATACATTGAGACTCGTGATGCACCCGGCGCCAGCATGGGCAAACTGGGCGGTACGAAAGCTACTGACCGCAGGAAAGAATCCTGCAAAAGACGCTCGCACCGCACAACACTACCGCTCCACACCGCCGAGCTAAGACCGTCATGGACACCTCCTTCAAACTGCTGGAAGCCACCCGGACGATCCCGGAAGCTCAGCACCGCCGTTTGACCACGGCGACCACGGGGCTCGATTCCTCAGTGGCGGTCCTGGATTTGCACGCCCTCTCAGCAAATGCCCACTCGTTGGTCCATCGAGCGAACGGCAAACCAGTGCGCGTGGCCTCGAAATCGGTGCGATCTGCCGCTGTGCTCCAAGCCGTGCTCGCGACCCCGGGGTTTTACGGTGTCCTGGCCTTTTCACTGTCTGAAGCCATCATGCTGGTGGACTCCGGCATTACCGAGGACGTCGTGGTGGGGTATCCAACTACCGCGACCACCGCATTGGACAAGCTGCTTCACTCTCCGAAGTTACTGGGTGCGATCACGCTGATGATCGATCATCCCGACCAGATCCGACTCATCCGCCAGATCGCCACCCTGCGCGCACCGGTGCGCATCTGCCTGGATCTGGACATGTCATGGCACGCCGGAGGGTTCCACCTGGGAACGCATCGGTCACCCATCCATACCGTGCAACAAGCAACCGCGGCAGCACAGTACGTCACCGCAGGCAGGGACTTTCGCCTGGTCGGTGTGATGGGCTACGAAGCACAAATTGCCGGGGTCACGGATGAGCATGCTGCGGTGAAAGCAATGAAACGTGCCTCGGTCACTGAGCTGAGCGCTCGCAGACACCTCATGGTAGAGGCCATCGAACGGGTGCTGGCACAGCGAGGCATGCCGCCGTTGGCGTTCGTCAACGGGGGAGGGACAGGTTCGATGGAAACGACCAGTGCCGATGCATCGGTCACAGAAATCGCCGCGGGGTCTGGACTCTACGGGCCGCATCTGTTTGACCGGTACGACGCATTCTCCCCGCATCCGGCAGCGTTGTTCGGGCTGGATGTTGTACGGAAACCAGCACCGGGCCTAATCACCGTCCACGGTGGTGGTTGGATAGCCTCCGGGGCTCCTGGCAAGGATCGCTTGCCCCAACCGGTCTATCCAACGGGGCTGAGCTACACGACCACCGAAGGCGCAGGCGAAGTCCAGACTCCGTTGAAAACTTCTGCAGATACTCCCGCGATTGGTGAGCGCGTGTGGTTCCGCCACACCAAAGCCGGTGAACTGGCCGAACACGTCAATCACTTCCATATCGTCGCTGACGACCAGATCACCGCCACCGTCAACACCTACCGCGGTGACGGTCTGGCCCTGTTATAAGGCGGCACGAACATGTCCACTACCTGGAAAAACTGGTCGAAATCGGTCACCGCCAGACCACGTAGCGTCGTGAGACCGTGGACGCTGCCCGCGTTGGAACACACAGTCGAGGCTGCGATTGATGACGGACGTCGGATCAAAGCCATCGGTTCCGGACATTCGTTTACCGATATTGCCGTTGCCGATGATGTGCAGCTCGACCTCTCCAAATACTCGGGGATTGTGGCACTCGATCTGGCCCGCCAACAGGTGACGTTGCGTTCCGGGACGAAACTCTGGCAGATTCCCGAACTTTTGGCCGACACCGGTCTTGCCCTACAAAACCTGGGCGACATCACTCAGCAGTCCATTGCTGGGGCGATCGCTACGTCGACGCACGGCACCGGGCTGGCCTTTGGCGGTCTGGCGTCACAAGTTGTCGGTGTAGAGCTTCTGACCGGCACCGGTGAAACCCTGACCGTTTCGACATCGCGCAACCCAGAGCTGTTGGACGCCCTGCGCGTCACGCTAGGCGCCTTCGGCATCATCACTAGCATCACCCTGCAGCTCGTCTGCGAATACGATCTCCACACGGTCGTAAACCGTCAATCGCTGAGTTCGATCATCCAGAATTGGCATGGGCACAATACCCGCAATGATCACTTTGAGTTCTTTTGGTTCGGTCACGACGACCATGTCTTGGCCAAAACATCACAGCGCATCCCGGTACAGAACCAATCTGATGCAGCCCGGACTCCGTTGACCTCGAGACTACTGGATGAGGTCATTACGAACGGAGGGTTGAGCGTTGTCTGCCACCTTGGACGTATGCAGCGCTCGTGGGTCCCATGGTTGAACCGCGTGGCAACGCGAGCGTGGGGCAGTGCTGATCGTCGAGCCCACTGGTCTCATGCATTCAATTCGTCGCGACGCGTGAGGTTCAACGAAATGGAATACGCCCTGCCGTTTGATGACATCCCCGAAATCATTACCGAACTACGGACACTATTCCGTCGTGGTCAGCTTTCCAGCACCTTCCCGCTAGAGGTCAGAGCAGCCGCACCAGACACGGCATGGTTGGCCTCGAATCATGGCCGACGGACCGGCTACATTGCCGTGCATCAACATTTCGCTCAGGACCACCGCGAATATTTTGGCCGAATCGAACCCATATTCAAAGCAGCAGGGGGCCGACCTCACTGGGGCAAGCTCCACACCTTGGACGCAGCCGACTTGGCCGACGTATATCCGCACTGGTCAGGTAGCCTCGCCCTGCGCGACCAACTTGACCCACACGGGATATTTTCCAACCCCTACCTGTCCCGAGTCCTCGGGACATAGCACAACTGAGGGCCCCGAACATTGCGTTCGGGGCCCTCAGCAAAGTGATGAGTCGTTAGAGCACCTTGGAAAGGAAATCCTTGAGACGTTCGCTCTCTGGATTCCCAAAGATCTGCTCAGGTGGACCAGCTTCCTGGATGACGCCACTATCAATAAACGCCACCCGATCTGCGACTTCACGGGCGAAACCCATCTCGTGTGTCACAAGAACCATCGTCATACCGTCATCAGCTAGTGACCGGATGACGCCAAGTACTTCGCCGACCATTTCTGGGTCCAGCGCTGAGGTAGCCTCATCGAACAACATGATTTCGGGGTTCATCGCAAGGGCCCGGGCGATGGCCACGCGCTGTTTCTGACCACCAGACAGGGAGTCTGGTCGAGCATCGGCTTTGTCTTCGAGCCCGACTCGGCGTAGCAGTTCAATGCCTTCGTCACGTGCTCGTTTCTGGCTATATTTCTTCACCTGGATGGGGGCTAGCGTGATGTTCTCCAGTACGGTCATATTGGGAAACAAGTTAAAGTGTTGAAACACCATGCCAACGTGTTTGCGTACTTCATTGAGATCGATATCTTGATCGGCCAGGTTGAAACCGCCCAACCAGATCTCGCCGGAGGTAATGGATTCCAATCCGTTGAGACAACGCAGTAGCGTGGACTTGCCCGAACCGGATGGTCCGATTACACAGACAACCTGGCCGAGTTTGACTTCGGCATTTACTCCGCTGAGCACTTCGTGCTCGCCGAAGGCCTTATGCAGGTTCTCGATACGGATGACATTGGTTTCGTCGTCCGTGACCAATGGAATTGTGGAAGTTTCTGGATTCGACATTTACTTATTCACCCTTCTGTCCACCCTGTTTGCTATCAACGTCAGTACCCAGATTGCGATGAAGTAGATGGCAGCAACAATTAGGAGCACCTCGGTTGTACGGAAGTTCGCCGCGTATATTTGCTGGGCCTGATACAACAGCTCGCCGAACCCAATGGCCAACAGCAACGAGGAGTCTTTGAGCATAATGATCAGCTGGTTGATCAATGATGGTGTCATCATCTTGAATGCTTGTGGCAAGACAACCTTGCGCATCGTCTGGCCTTGGTTCAACGCCAGCGATCTGGCGGCTTCGGACTGGCCTGGATCAACTGATTGGACTGAACCACGCACAATCTCTGCAATATAGGCGCCACCGTTGAGTGAGAGGGTCAGCGCACCGGCCACCCATATCGATATCGGCGTTCCTAACAATTGAGGCAATGCAAAGTAGAAGAAAAATGCCCAGACCAGCACCGGGGTCCCGCGAAAGATCGCGATGAATGTGGTGGCGATACCGCGAGCAATGATGTTGTTGGAAATCTTCATGAACCCGAACATCAGTCCCAGCGCCATCGCGATAGCAAAGGAGATACCGGTAATGAGTAACGTGTTTTTCAGTCCCACGAGCAGCGCGGGCATGGATGTGGTCAAGAGGCCCAAAAACGAGGATGCATCGGGTCCGGAATCTTCGCCGCCAATGTATTCTTCAAGAATCTCATCATATTCGCCCGATTCTTGAAGATTCTCAAGGCCTGTATTAAACATTTCGAGCAGTTCAGCGTTTTGGCCTTGATTGACCATAAAACCGTAGTCACCGGTCGGCTCTGGTTCGGATACCAGTTCCAGCCCCGAACCCTGTTGAATGCCATAGGCAATGATCGGCAGGTCATCCACGAGTGCGAGATCGTGACCGGATTTCACTGACTCGACCATCGTGGTGGTCTGATCCAGCGCATTCAGCTCGAAATCGTATTCTTCTTGCATTTCCTGGGCCCACTCTTCAGACAGCGATCCCGTCTTGACCGCAACGGACTCGCCTTCGAGATCTGCCCAACTTTCAACACCAGAATCTTCAAGTGTGGCAATGGTCGACTCGCCTGTGAAGTAGGGATCTGAGAAGTCATACACTTCTTGCCGTTCGGGGGTAATCCCAGCACCTGCGATAACCCCGTCAACTTGGTTTGCCGTCAACGCTTGCAGGGCTGCGTTGAAACCCATCGACTGAAATTCGACACGGAACCCTTGGTCTTCGGCGATAGCTTTCATCAGATCAATATCGATGCCGACTAGCTCACCGGAGGGATCCCGGAATTCGAACGGTGCGAATGTGGTATCCGTCCCGATGGTATAGACCTCACCGTCTGGAGCACCGCCTTCGGCGTCCGGAGCGGTGTCTGCCAATGCTGCCGGCGCCATGAAGAAGCTAAAAAATGCCACCAACCCGGCGAAGAGCAGCGACAGAAAACTTCTGCCTTGTCTCATCTCATCACTCCAAATCATTCTTGAAATACATCTATAAATTCTGACCTCTCAGCGAACATTAGTACAACCTTGATGTGCGCTGAGTAACCAATGAGAACAAAAATCCCGCTTCAATGCCGTGAAAAAGCTAAAATATGAGAATCTGGCAGCTGTGGCAGGAAGGAGTGCACACATAATGCACGACGCCTGGCGCCTCGTTAGATACATGCACAACGGAACCTGCAGGTGTTTTCATCGTGCGGGTCCGGAAGTCACATAGAATTGATAACCATGTCAAAATTATTTGGTACAGACGGTGTCCGAGGCGTAGCCAACGAAAAAATCACCGTTGAACTCGCAACGAAACTTTCGCAGGCTGCAGCGGTCGTGCTGGGGCACGAGGATTCGGCTGATCGCCGGCCCAAAGCTGTCGTCGCAATGGATCCTCGAATCTCTTCGGAATTCATTAGCGCAGCTGTTGCCGCTGGCCTTGCTTCGTCTGGCGTCGACGTGTTTGATGCTGGCGTGTTGCCGACACCAGCGGCTGCTTTTCTCGTCGACGACATCAATGCCGACTTCGGCGTCATGATCTCCGCCTCTCACAACGCGGCACCGGATAACGGCATCAAATTCTTGGCACGTGGCGGAGAGAAACTTACCGACGCGCAAGAAGACCGAATTCTGGCGCAGATGGAACACGAGCCATACCGACCCATCGGTGCCCAGGTTGGTCGTGTTCGCCGGTTCTCGGATGCAGAGGACCGCTATGTCATTCACTTGTTGAAATCTATGCCAAACCGGCTCGATGGCATGAAAATTGTCATCGATGCTGCCCACGGTGCTGGTGCGGGTGTTGCCCCGCAGGTCTTCGCTGATGCTGGTGCCGAAGTTGCCGTCATTGGTGCAGATCCAGATGGCTTAAACATCAACCAAAACTATGGTTCCACCCATATGGAGAACCTGCAGTCGGCCGTGTTAGAACACGGAGCAGACCTGGGTGTGGCATTGGACGGAGATGCCGATCGGTTTATGGCCGTGGACCACAAGGGCACCATTGTTGATGGGGACCAGATCATGGCCATCATGGCCGTAGCGCTCAAGGACCAGGGCCACCTCCACGATGACACGCTCGTGGTCACGGTCATGAGTAACCTGGGCCTTAAACTCGCGATGAAGGAACACGACGTGAATGTCGTGGAAACCAAAGTCGGCGACCGATACGTCCTCGAAGCGATGCATGCCCACAACTACTCGCTCGGTGGCGAACAATCCGGTCACATTATCTTTCAAAAATGGGCCACCACCGGAGACGGCATTCTCACCGGCTTGCATCTAGCAGCGCGGATGAATGAAACGAAACGACGCCTCAACGATTTGGCAACGGTCATGACACGTCTGCCACAGGTGCTCATCAACGTCCAGAACGTCGACAAGTCCGCGGTCGATGACAATGCGGTTGTCAACGCGGAAGTTGCTGCGGTCGAACAGCGCCTGGGTGAAACCGGACGCGTCCTGTTGCGCCCGTCAGGTACCGAACCGGTAGTGCGTGTCATGGTTGAGGCAGCAGATAAAGAAACCGCACAGCAACAAGCCCAATATCTTGCTGATGTGGTGTCTGAGAACTTGGCACTGTGACACAGCACGATCCACACCGGCCTGAGGGACGTGTTGACGAAACAAGCGGTTATTATCGTCGGGACGTTGATGAGTTCTACCGGGAGCAAAACTTTTTAGATGGGGATGATCCTCACGAAGTGACCTCAGATCCGCCAGATAACCTACGCGCCAGACGGCTGATCGTCTTTCTGACGATCGTCGTCATGGGATTGGTTGCTGCAGGTGTTGCTTTTGGCCTCATGGCGTTGCCCCAGTGCGAGAATCCCCAATACAACTGGATGCCCTGCATCCCAGATTGGTGACGATCCAAAAGATCCGTCCGGCAACATGCCGGACGGATCAGGAGAAATATGGTGATGAGCGGTCCTAGGAGGGTTTGTTTCCCTTGACGAGTTCGTCGCGGATTTCTTCGAGTAGCGCGATATCCTCTGGCACTGGATCGTCTTCGGCATGCTTGCCGCGCATTTCGATGAGCTTATTCATCGGCATCACGATGGCGAAGTAGACTGCTGCGGCAACCAGCAAGAAATTCACGATTGCCGTCAGTAGGACGCCGAAGGCAATCTCATTGCCGTTCAACGTAATTTTGGCGAACTCATCGAAGTTCGGTGACCCCACCAGCGCCGAGATGAGTGGCATCAGTACCGAGTCGGTGAGTGCTGTGACGACTTGGGTAAACGCGGCACCGATAATGACAGCTACAGCAAGGTCCATGACGTTGCCTTGCACGATGAAGTCTTTAAATCCTTTAAACATGACTCATAGTATAAGGTCAAGTTTGTTCACAGGACGTGAGATTCTACTCACGTGGGGTGTCGTCATCGTAGTCAGGCGCGGGTTCGAGCCCAAACTCTTCTTCGGCAACTCCGGAATGCTCTGCGATCTGCGTCGCAAATTGTTCACCGAAATATCGCAGGTGCCATGGCTCGTAGGAGAACCCCGTGATGTCGTCTTGGTCTTGTGGGTAACGAATCACGAAACCATATTCGTGTGCATGGTCCGCCACCCATTGGCCTGCTTCGGTATCACCGAAGCTCGTCGACAACGAGTGCTCACCGCCGGGCGTATCAACGTCGAGGGCAAGCCCAGTTTGGTGTTCGGAATGGCCAGGACGAGCCGACATCTCATTGGTGTGCTCGCTGCCGTATTGGCTCACGTAGTTGTCATAGAGTTCTTGCTGGTACGCATATGACCGGTACGAAGAAATAACGGTAAGGTCAATGCCGTCTTCGGCAGCAGCCGCAAAGAGTGCTTCGGTCGCCTCAGCCGCTTCTTCTCGCAGTCGGTGCGTACCCTCTGCGGCACTGGTCTCGAGCTCGACCAGATCGTCGGGTGCGTAGTCGGAAGGTAACCCCCGAAGCTTGTTGACGATCACCGTGATCGAATCAGGTGAATCCACATCCTCGGGGATCACATCCTCATCAGAGGTATCCTCGGTGGTCTTGGAATCTGGTGTTGGGGAATCGCTCTCATCTGGTGAGGGCTCTGAGCTTGGCGGCAAGGTGACGTCGATTTGTGGCAGCTCTGAGGCGATGCGTTGTGTGGCAGCATCCGTGGGTGCCGTTGCAGGTTCATCATCACTTTCGGCATCGTCGGTGGTGGTCGCGACCTCGATATCCGAGCGCTGCGGCGACATCTCTGTATCGCTGGGACGAGACGTGCTGGTCTCGGCCTTTACCACGTTCCAAGAACCGTCGTTGGTCAGTGTGGATTCATCACGGGAGGTAGCTGCGGTGTCCCCGGCTTCGAGGTTCGATGCACGACGGTCAGTAAAGTCCATTGGAGAGAACGCCTGAACTTCGCGTCCCATGGTCTCGGCAACCACAAGTGGCGAAGCATAGAGTGCTCCGGCAAGGCACGCCAAAGTGACCGCCGAGGCGGTAAAGGTCACTTTCGAGGTGCGAGGCATGACTAGATCTTTCTCATGAGGACGCGTTTGACGTGATGATTTGCGTTCTTGCTCAATACTAGTTTAGCTCTGCCTCGAGTGGGTAGGACATTTTGCACAAGGTTGGGACCGTTGATGCGATCCCAAATACCCGTTGCTGTTTCGACCGCTTCCTCATCCGTGAGTTCAGAGTACTGGTGGAAATATGAATCAGGGTCGGCAAATGCTCCCGAACGCATCTCCATAAACCGGTTGACGTACCAGTTCCGTACTGCTTGGTGGCTGGCATCGACGTAAATTGAGTAGTCGAAGAAATCGGAAACTGACAGGCCAGAGGTGCCATCCGCACGTGCTCGGGGCGGGGCTAACACGTTGAGCCCTTCGACAATGAGTACATCGGGACGGCGCACCACAATCTGCTGATTTGGCACAATGTCGTAGGTCAGGTGTGAGTACATGGGGGCCCGAACTTCAGGCACCCCGGATTTTACGTCTGATACGAAACGCAAAAGACGCCGACGGTCGAAGGACTCTGGGAACCCTTTACGCTGCATGAGTCCACGTCGACGCAGCTCAGCATTGGGGTAGAGGAAACCGTCGGTGGTGACCAGTTCAACCCGCGGTGTATTCGGCCAGCGTCGCAACATTTCCTGCAGGACACGAGCGACGGTCGATTTGCCAACCGCCACCGATCCGGCCACCCCGATCACGAAGGGAGTACGACGTGTCGTTTCACCCAAGAACTTATTCGATGCTTCACGCAGCTTGGCGGAACCATCCACATAAATACTCAACAGCCGCGACAGTGGTACATAAACCTCGGCGACTTCGGTCAGTGACAAGCGATCACCCAGACCACGGAGCCGTTCCACATCGGACTGGTCAAAGGGCTGCTCGAGTTCGTGGGCTAGTCTGGACCACGTGGAGCGATCGAGCTCAATGAACGGTGAATACGTTTGTTGTGGTTCGACCGGCGGTGAACCGACAAAGTTGATGGGCTCAGTGACAGGACTCACCGGGGTATTCGGCGAATCTGAAGACCCTCGCGGAGGGTACGGAGCATCGTTAATGTGGAAATTCACCTATTCATTATCGCTCATGAAGCGGCCAAGCGACCAATTATTGATCGCCAGCTTAGCTACCGGCTAGCACGCTGGCAACATAAGACCGACCGGGAAGATCTTTGGCTCCTGCAGGCCAGCCATTGGAAACACCGCCACGCAACTGCCATCCGAACTAGTGAACGACGAACATACAGTATAGTGCCATCCGTCTTGTTTAGGTTGAAGGTCAACTATGGTAGGGGGACATTGCTCTATACTGGTATGTTGTCTCGTTGTGTGGACGTGTTTGGAATCCACGAGCCACTGGTTGTTGGTTTTCATTCAGTGAGCGCTAATAGCTACGCAAACGCTGTGAGACTTAAACTTCAAACGCACATTGAGGGGTATCCTCTAGGTTTTGACCTGATACCGAGAAGCGGTCAATATTTTGTGCGATGCATCGGGCGGTCGCCTCGAAGTGTGCTCTATGCTCACGTTCGAGTGCAACATACAACTCGGTTGAATTACAAAATCAGTAACGTTACTCTATATCAAAATGAACACTAGCGTTGCGATTTTTCCAGGGTCACTTCAAAATCGTGAGTGACGAATAGGTCGTGAGCTGCGGATTTTGGATGTGCTTGGCTTGCGGCGTGGCTGCTATTAATCGATGGGTGTTAATGGATGAGGACTCCTGTTAATAAGTGATGTTTACCACAACAAATACTGAGACAACAGGAGTTCTCTGGTGACATCATCGCTTAAAACCTTCCATCTTCGCCACCTGGCCGTCATTAATGACTTCCAGGATGCGGAGTTGCCGTGGTCATACCAAGCGCTAGAGGCGATCCCGGATCCGCTGGCAGCCCGTGGAGTGCGATATGGTTTTACGGAATTATTGACTACCATCATTGCAGCGGTGTTATCTGGTTCGAGCTCGTTGACGATGATTGCCGACTGGGCCGCCGATGTCCACCAACGCAACCTGCTGACCGTGTGGAAACGTGCCCCATCGGTGGCCACCTTCCACTGGGTGAAGGCCACCATGGATGCCGTCATTGTTGATGCGGTGCTGTCCGACTGGGTCAAGACTCGCATGCTCACAAAACTCGCTAACAGGCGGGTGCGGCCCAGCTGGAGGCGCTTGCTATTGATGGCAAAGAAGTTTGTGGTGCCAAACACGGTGGCGGCACCAAAAGCGTTTCTCATGGCTGCCCTGAATCATCAATATGGCACCGTGTTGGGCGAAGAATCCGTGGATGCCAAAACCAACGAGATCCCACATTTGCCGCACCTGCTGGATCAGCTCGGCGATTTGAATGGCGCGGTGATTACTATCGATGCGCTGCATACCTTAGCCCAGCAAGCCAACGCCACCGTCGACCGCGGTGGCCACTGCGTGTTCACCGTCAAAACCAACGCCAAATCTCTGCATCAAGCCATCAATGATGTTGGCTGGACTCGCCGAAAACCCCAGTATCGGCACCGTGAGAAAGCCCATGGCCGGATCTGTTCCTGGCTCTGACCGTGGCCCCGGCCTCTGAACGCATCGCCTTCCCACATGCAGCCCAAGTCATGCGCCTGCACCGCACCCGGGATCAACGCGGCTACCTGGGCGAAACCATCGGCGAACTCGTCTACGCCATTACCTCGCTACCAGCGTCACAAGCCACCCCTGGCCAGTTAGCGCACCTACTGCGAGGCCACTGGGGCATTGAAAACAAACTGCATTGGATCCGCGCGGTACCGCCTACAAAGAAGACATCAGTCAGGTCCGTGTCGGCACGGCAGCTCGCGCCAGGGCAGCCTTCAGAAACCTCGCACTAGAACTCACATGGCTTTGAAATGACCCTGCAGTTTCTTCCCAGATCTAAATTACAAATATTCGACACTCTTGGCCTACGCCGCAGCCTGCAGAGATTTTATGACATCTATTATAGGCGTATGACTAACCTTCCCTTCTCCGAGTTGCCATGGCACATTATGGTTCGTGGTGTGCGTTTAGACAGAACAGATCAAGCGATTGCGGCGGCGCTCCAAGTAAATGGTCGCGCGAGCTGGGGGCAAATCGCCAGGGTCTTGGAAGTGCCTGAGAGGACTGTGGTTCGCCGCGGCCAACGCCTCCTCGACGAACATATAGTTAGAGTCTCCGTGAGCCTAAACGCGACTCAGGTAATAGATGCGCGTCCCATGCTTGTCGACGTGACCACGAAACTGGGAAGTCTTTGGTATGTGGCTCGAGAATTAGCCAAACGGGATGATGCGTCCTCTGTATCAGTGCTCGAAGGAAGCAATTCGATAGCAGCGATGCTGGTACCCCGAGACGATAACGACTTAAAAAAGTTATTTTATCAAGAGCTTCCAGGAATAGATGGTATCGCAACGCTCAATCTCACAAGCGTCCTTCGAGTTTTCCGCTCAGGTAATGATTGGGACCCCGGGATTCTTTCGGAACCAGAGAAGCACGCCTTAGATACTAACCAGCAGGCGTTTGCGTCTGAGGGTTCCGCTGCACTTATCTCTGAAGATCACCTAATGCTCAATGAGTTAATGGTTGACGGACGAACTACGTTATCGAGGCTGGCGCGGATCGCGGATATTTCCGTGCCAACCGCCCGAAAGCGTATGGATGAACTCGTGGGTAAAGGCAGAATACAAATCAGGACGGAGGTTGTGCCCGCGGTATACGAATTGGGTGTAGAAGCTCTGGTCTGGTGTCACGCCCCCAACCGGCTTATTGAAAAAATTGGAACACAGTTGCGTTCGCGCAAGGAAGTAAGGTTTTGTGCAGTATCGACCGGGCCGTCACCAATTCTAATGGACATTCTCGTCAGAGATGAAGTGGCTCTCTACGAATTCCTTACGAATGGTCCTTTCGCTGAAATCCCTGAATTGACAGTCGATAACAGCCTGGTGGTTGTCTCCCCGGTCCGGCGTGGTTCATTGCAATTCGACGACGGCCCACCCGTCACCGCTGTGGCCGAAAGTAAAAAAATAGGCGACCAATAAGGCGGAAGGATATTGACAGCGCGAAAAAATGGCGTAAGGTGAGTGAAGTGCGCCACATGGCTGGGCTGCTTCGGGTTACGGTAGTACATGTTGGACCGATCGGTCGGCCTTTTAGTAGAAGAAGTCAGTCAAATGTGGAGAACGTTGGTAGGTCACGAGTTGCTCATTTGTAGGGTACTCAAATGAGCAAATGGTATTTCGTGATGAATAAGTAATGTCGAAAGGTATACATTGAAGCAAGTTTATTTACAGTACGAGAACGGCCCACGGGCAATCGCAACACTTGCAGAGCACGACGCGCCAAAAACGGTCGAGGCAATCTGGGCTGCTTTGGAGAAGCCAGCGACTATGGATACGCTTCACGCAATTTACGCAGGGCCAGAGGTGATGGGTGCACTCCCTGAATCGCATCAGACTTTCGACCCGCTCGCAATTCCTGACGAAAATCAACAAGTTAACTTTGCACCGGGTGATCTAATTTGGTACTACCAAAAGCCTGGTCAGATGGGTGGGCTTGCATTCGAAATGTGGGAGATAGGAATATTCTATGGCCGTGGCGGAAGGGTCTTCGGACCCCTAGGCTTTTTGCCAGTGAATATTTGGGCAACGATTACGGAAGGTTTGGAAGATTTCGCAGCAGAATCCGAGAAGATCCGGTGGGACGGAATGAAGCGACTCGAAATAGGAAGACTGTAAGTACAAGATCACGATTGGGGGCACCATGAATAGGAAGCCGATGGTACTGACGGCGGCTGCTGCGATTACAGCACTAGCTGTGACGTCATGTGGAGACGCTAATAATTCTGAAGGAGGGGGCGACGCAGCAAGACCATATGAAGGTGTTGAGTTGGTTGTGACTTCGTTCGGCGGCGACTGGGAAGACGCGTATGTTGAAGCAGTAGTAGAACCATTTGAGGATGAGACTGGCGCAAGTGTTGAATTGGTGACGCTCTATAGCGCTGATGCAATGACCCAAGTAACAGCTCAGGCTAGTGCTCCGCAATTTGATGTCGTCCATTTCTCAGGTGGGCAGGAAGCTATAGCGGCTGAGGAGGGGCTAATTTCTCCTATAAACAGTGAGGAGCTAACAAACTTCCCTGATCTTGCAGAAGGTGTCGCTGACTCACTAGAAGAGGGGCAGGGCCCGGCAATACAGGTTACGCCGATGGGAATTATTTATCATACCGAGGCGATCGACGAGGCGCCGACCACCTGGAGCGACATACTTAATGATGACTATGCAGGCCACGTAGCTTTCACTGATTTGACAAATGCTTATGGGGTGCAAACTTTGTTGGCAATTAACTCCGAGCTTGGGGGAACGGTCAACGATGTGACACCAGGAATGGAGGCTATCGGTGGAAACGTCTCTAACGGCGACGGCATCGTAGTTGCAACGTCTCCAGACCTCCAAGCGGCTTTTGCGCAACGCAACACATGGATTGCTCCGTACGCGCAGGACTATGCATTCACGCTGATAGAAGCCGGCCTACCGGTCGAATTTACCGTTCCCGAAAGCGGGACCACAGTATCATACGTGACAGCGAACGTAGTTGAAGGCCGAGAGAACGAAGACGCTGCAACAGCTCTGATCGACTACAGCCTTACCCCCGAGGCACAGGAGATTTTCGCAGAAAGCATGCGCTATACGCCTGTTAACACTGAAGTAGCTCTTTCTGATGAAGTCGAAAATAGTGTTCTTGCACCTGAGGAGCTCGATACGGTCGAAAGAGTGGACCCCCATGCCATCGATGAGAATGAGCGCGACTGGCAGGATAATTGGAATAGGCTTATTACTGAGTGATGACTAAGGTACGAGAGCCACGGGCGCTTCTGGTCCCGGCGATACTATTATTGACGATTGCATTCGTGATACCGGTCGCTTGGATGATGTTCGCGAGTATTTTGGATGCCGACGGTGGGTTTACCCTCGATAATTTCAGGCGATTGTTTGCCTCCGATTATGCGATGGCTGCCGCTTGGCGATCACTACGTTTATCCATTCTGCAGACGGTCATTACGATGCTACTCGCTATTCCGCTGGCGTACATAATGACCAGAGTAACCGCGCGGTTACGCATTCTAATGCTGGTTATTGTAATTCTGCCTCTCATGACCAGTATCGTCGTACGAACTTTTGGTTGGGTCGTTCTTATGGGCCCGAACGGCCTATTGGGGCAAATCCCTGGCTTAAAATTCTTAGCTGATTCGAGCCAGGGCATGCTCGGTACTGAGATGGGTATTGTGATTGCCATGGTACAAGTGCTGTTGCCATTTGCCGTTCTTACGACGGTAGGTGTGATTGCGGGGATCGATCCGAAGGTTGAAGAAGCTTCACGTACGTTAGGAGCAAGCTTCCTAACTACCGTGCGACGTGTGATCGTACCCCTCGCTGTGCCCGGGATAGCTGCCGGTGCGACGCTTGTTTTTGCACTCTCTGTATCATCGTTTATCACGCCGAATTTGATTGGCGGTAAGCAGTTGCCCGTGTTAGCGAACACAATCTACGTTGATGCCACTGTAAATCTTGATTGGCCCTATGCGGCAGCACAGGCAGTATTGCTATTTGTCGGGGTGTTCCTTGTGCTGGCAGCTGTTGCGAGACTGGGGAAAGGTAAAGCTTGATGGTCAAAGAATTCCCACCATTTGTCAAGTTGTTGTCAATTGGCTTTGGTGTTGTTATCGCGCTATATATGCTGGTGCCGATACTGGTCGTCGCCGGCGTTTCCATAAACACTAATCGTTTTTTATCCTTTCCACCTGAAGGGCTAACTCTTGAATGGTATTCTGAAGTATTTACTGGTGGTACGTATTTACAGCCTTTTCTAACCAGCGTTATCGTTGCAATATTCGCGACTCTGATTACTGTGACCGTTGGTACCGCAGCAGCCTTGGCAATAACCCGTTTCGACATACCCTACGCTGGAGCAATCCAGGGGTTTCTCCTCTCGCCATTGATCGTCCCAACGATCATCCTTGGGATAGGTACACTGTCTCTCATTTCGGCTCTAGGAGAGGCACCGAGCGTCTGGATTCTAGTATTAGCGCATGCGGTGATAACGATTCCTTATGTCATGCGTACGGTCATGGGCGTCATGGCAAACCACGACAGATTTACGGAAGAAGCCGCCCGAACATTGGGAGCGTCTGGTTGGCACCGTTACCGGTCTGTTGTTCTACCGATGGCCCGGCCTGGCATCGTTGCGGGAGGGTTCTTCGCCTTCAACGTATCGTTCGATGACGCTGTCGTGGCTTTATTTTTAAGAAGTCACAGTGTTGAGACATTACCCGTTGCTATATATGGGCAACTCGAGTTCGATGCAAGCCCGACTGTTGCCGCTGTCTCTACGTTAATGGTCCTCGTAACAGTGGTTGTGATGATTTTTATGGAGCGAACTATCGGATTGGGAAAGGCCTTTATATAATGTCAAATTTGGAAATTAGAGACTTACGAAAAAGCTTCAAAGATACCCATGTTTTACGCGGGATCGACGTGGATATCCATAGCGGAGCGTTTGTGTCGCTCCTCGGGCCATCGGGATGCGGTAAGACGACTCTTCTACGTTGTATTGCCGGACTGGAGTCCCCGAGTGACGGAAAGATCTTCATTGGTGGTGAAGATGTTACAAACTTGTCCCCAGAAAAGCGGAGATTGGGCGTGATGTTTCAGAGTTATGCTCTGTTTCCACACATGACCGTACTTGAAAACGTCCGCTTTGGCCTTCGAATGCTCCAGGATCGTGGTGCGGCTGAGCAGCGAGCAAGCGCTAAGGCAGCTCTGGAGACCGTACGAATGGAGGCTTTCGCGTCACGTATGCCATCTGAGCTATCTGGGGGCCAGCAACAGCGGGTCGCACTAGCGCGCTCTATTGCATTTAACCCACGCGTTTTGCTTCTTGATGAACCATTATCGAATCTGGACGCCAGGTTACGGGAGGATATGCAGATTGAACTGGTAGAGCTTCATCGTGAAATGGGGTTGACAACAGTCTTCGTTACACACGATCAGCACGAAGCTATGGCTATGTCGGACACGGTTATCTTAATGCGTGACGGCGAAATTGAACAGGAGGGTTCGCCCACAGATTTGTATCGCACGCCACAGACACAGTTCTCTGCAGAGTTTATTGGCTCAGCAAACTTGATCCCGGCTCATGCGAAAAATGGGCGGGTAACGTTTGATGGATCGGATATCACTGTACCGTTGCCTAACCCACAAGCCGAAGGTGCCGGTTTCTTAGTACTTCGGCAGGAAGTGTTGAGTTTCGGCTTAGAGAAAGGCGAATCAGCCGATGCCTCAATGCCGGGAACTCTACAAACGAGTATATTTCAAGGCGCTCATTCCGTAGCGCACGTCGAGTCTGCAGGTCACCCGCTAAAAATTATACGTTCTGGCAGCGCGGCTATTCCAGCAGGTGGCGAGGGCGTATTGTCTTGGAACAGTAAAGAATCGACGTGGATCAGTGATCGCGATGGAAGTCGAGGGTAGCTGCCTAAGGTGTAATTCGAACATCATAATAGAGGTGCGTTAAATGACTAAATTAGTGGAATCACTCCCGCGAATTGCTGTACCAGCGATGAGCGCGAACCGGATTCAGGGACTGAGATTCTCAGGGTCGGTAGTGGCGAACGCTGTGCTCGAAGCGATAAGTCGGGCCGGCGGCTTACCATTTATTATCCATCCAAGTGGCGATTTCGATTCGTGGGATCAGGTAGATGCTGTTGTAGTACCAGGTGGTTGGGATATTGCACCAGAACTTTATAATCAGGGACGTCACGAACAGTTACGAGTTTCAGATTATGAAGGACAGGATTGTGCGGATATTCGGGCAATAAATGCGGTGGAACATTATGATTTGCCGGCACTGCTTATATGCCGAGGGATGCAATTATGGAATGTCGTCAGGGGTGGAACCCTGGTTCAGCATTGGCCAACAGAGCCTCAGAACCATTCCGGGACGATACACGACGTAAATGTTGATGACAGCAGCATGCTTTCACGTGTTTTGGGACGCGTTGAGCATCTAAGCGTCTCAAGCGTCCATCACCAGGCCGTTGATCGCGTAGGTGCTGGGCTACATGTCGTGTCTCGAGCTGCGGATGGATGTATTGAGGCGCTAGAAGACTCAGATCGGAATATTGTAGCTGTGCAGTGGCATCCAGAAGATCGAGCTAGTAGTTGCGACACGGATCAAGCACTTTTTGACTGGGTGGTACGAGCAGCCCACTCCCATCGAGGCAATTTCGAATAGATTCTGTGCGAACGGTCAAATTCCTAGTTTTTATGGGTATGGAGTGTTGCTCTTCACCCTGGCTTGATAGGACATCCCGCAGAAGGCTCATAGAATTTCCATGCCAGAACCACTTTAATGTTGCAGTAAAAGGATAAAATGTATGACAAATATCTTCAAGACAGTTGATCCGTCTTCCGGTAAGGTCGTTGCGGAATTTTCGTCTGCAAGTAATAGACAGAATGTGGAGGCTATTGACGCTGCTTATCGTGCGTATCGAGACTGGCAAGAGGAGTCCTTAGGGTATCGCGCCGACCTTCTCCATGGTGTAGCTGAGATATATCGGGAACGTTCTCAGCACCTCGCAGAGCTGATTGCACTAGAAATGGGCAAGCCTGTCAAACAAGCCGCCGGAGAGATTGCCGTCTCTTCAGAGATATTTGACTATTATGCCATGCATGCTCAAGACTTCCTCAAGCCCCAGCTATTGAAGGTGGCCTCCGGTTCGGCTGAGGTGCGTACACAAGCTACTGGCGTTTTGTTGGGTATCATGCCATGGAACTATCCCCATTATCAAGTCGCACGATTTGCTGCGCCGAATCTGGTTTTGGGCAATACGATTTTATTGAAACATGCGACGAATTGCCCCCAGTCTGCATTGGCTATTCAAGAAGTGCTTGAGGACGCGGGTATTCCTCAGGGGGTTTATACAAATATCTTCGCGACCCACACGCAAGTGTCCGACATAATCGCCGATCCCAGAATTCAAGGGATTTCCTTCACTGGGAGTGAGCGCGCGGGTGCAATCGTTGCTGAGCAAGCTGGACGCAACCTGAAAAAAGTCGTGCTTGAGCTCGGGGGTAGTGATCCATTCATTGTTCTAGATTCAGTTAAGTTAAAGGAAACAGCGGAAGCCGCAGTATTCGGTCGTCTCTCCAATGCAGGCCAAGCTTGCACTTCACCTAAGCGGCTAATCGTCGTCGAAGAAGTCTACGACAGTTTTTTAGCGGAGGTGAAACGTCTAGTTGAGAATGCTGTAGTCGGTAGCCCCTTTGACGGTGCGACAGATGTAGGTCCGATTTCTTCTGACTCAGCTCGGGCCGCTCTGACCTCTCAGCTACAGGACGCTTCTGATCATGGGGCCACTGTCCACATCGGGGGGCAGGCCGCGGGGCAAGGATTTTACTTTAGTCCTGCGCTCGTGACGGGGATTACTCCGGCTTGTCGTCTTTGGCATGAGGAAGCCTTCGGGCCGATCGTCATGATCTACAAGGTAAAAGACGAAGATGAAGCAATTAAACTCGCTAACGACTCGCCCTATGGTCTTGGCGCCGCGGTCTATGGCGCGGACACGCAACAAACAGACCGAGTTGCAGACCGTTTGGAATCAGGCATGGTTTTTGTAAACAGCAATACAGATTCCCAAGCTGAATTACCTTTTGGTGGCGTGAAGCGTTCCGGCTTTGGCCGCGAGTTAGGTCCGCTTGGAATTCAGGAGTTTGCAAATAGGAAAATGGTGAAAAAGATTAGTGCCTCTTAGGCCGTCCCGTGATTTACGCACGTACTTCCGTGGGTGCTGTCGGGGAGGGCAGGTTCAGTGCGACGAAGTTAGAACGTATGTAGTGTTCGTATAGTCCAATCTTGAACAGTATGGGAAGGGAGCAGTCTTCGGTGTGTAGGGAGCTCATGTAGCGCTGGATATTTCAGGATAATACTGTGTTCTTTAAAATTCGACGAGCGTAATCGTAAGAACGCATGCCAATAGGTTAAGCTTTCGTTCGGGATGGGCGCCCGAGCGGCGAGTGATCCAGGCTTCGTGGATGAGTCGGCGGATAAAGACGATCGTATTGGCTAATGCAATGAATGCGTCGTTGACGGTAGCGCGGCGTTCTGTGTTGGTCGGCAGCTTTATGAAACCTCGGGTGTGCCAGGCGTTGGTGCGTTATACCACCCTACGGAGCCTCTGCCTGAAACGGTTCGCCATTGGTACTGATCTGACACTCGTAGCGCAAGGTCGTCAACAGAGTCCGGATTTTGCCAGAATCTTGGCCAGCTTACAAGTGCAAAGTGATCTGTTTTGGTAAGGGTCCTCGAACCGCGACAACAGTTCCAAAGTGGGCTGCACTAAGCTCGAATCGTTGCGATTGGCCGGGGCCGGGATCACAACGACTGGAATGCCTTTGCGATCGGGCATCATCGAACGTTTGGTACCCTGTTTACCGCGATTTATCGACGGTTTGTCGGCGACCTGCCCGCCGCAGGGTGCGTTGCTATCCACGCGCAGATCTCCGAGCTCGAGCTCGACGATTCGGTCGTAGTTTTTCCAAGCAAATCTGCTCTAGTGCAGTGAAAATTCCGGCGGTAATCTACGCACCTCTGCGGCGTCTCATCAGGTCATTGGGCGTGTCGTGTCGCTGATTTTCTCGTACGAGGCCCCCAGCACTAACACTTAGATGAGCTTGTCGAATACCACGCGATCTGTGATACGCGGTCGGTGACAGCCCAAAGGATGCTCATCAACCACCTGTGGGACCAGCGCTTCAAATTGGCTCCACAAGGAGTCTGTGATGATTAAAAGAACGTTAGGCATTAGGGGCTCCTGGAAAACGACGAACTCTAGACAAATCCATCTTTAGCATGCCCCTTCGCTGCCCTTCTTTACTGACCATGAATGAAGCACTGACTTGTCCCTATTTGCGCAGACTCTAAGGCTCGAATAGTTCGATTTATTCTGCAGGTTTGTTTCTTGTTTCGAGTCTTAGATGCAGGGCAGAAGCCCTGTCAACGGGCCGTTGGGTCGGGTTCATTCTCGTCTGGGGCGCCGTGCTACTACTCATTGCAGACGTGTTGCGTCAACGACGACAGAACCCGAAGTTACGAATCAAAACATCACAAACTCGCCGCAAAGAAAAGGTAGACTACACAGCATGATCATTGGCATTGGTGTGGACATGGTTGACATTGCACGCTTCGAGCGACAATTGGAACGAACTCCAAAACTGCGCGAACGTTTGTTTACCCCAGCAGAGCGAGAGCTGAGTCTGCAGTCGTTGGCCGCCCGTTTTGCCGCCAAAGAAGCCGTTGCCAAAGCACTTTCTGCACCCGCCGGTATGAACTGGCAGCACTGCCAAATTGGTCGGGAATCTTCCGGTGAACCATATGTGGTGCTGACCGGTACTGTCGCCGATATCTCCGAAGCCAAAGGCGTGCGCCGCTGGCATCTTTCCCTGTCGCATGACGGCGGATGGGCAACCGCTATGGTTGTTGCCGAAGGCTAATGTACCGCGCTTACACAGGAACCCAGGTCCGCGCAGCCGAAAAAGTCTGGCTGGATTCCGGTTGGGGCGCATCGCTGATGCGCCGCGCCGCCTGGGGACTGGCACAACATACCCTTGTGTTTCTGCACACGCGAGGTCGCGTCTACGGGTCTCGTGTGCTTGGGCTGGTAGGTAAAGGCAATAACGGCGGCGATACGTTGTGGGCCCTGAGTTTTCTCGCCAGCCGAGGAGTTGCGGTGGCTGCCGTGGCCATCAACACAGAGGCTGAACATCTCCACGCCGACGGCTTCGCGGCGTTCAAACGGGCCGGTGGACGCGTCGTGAATCGCATCAACCCCGACACCGCGGTGGTGCTCGATGGGGTCTTTGGTACGGGATTTCATGGCAGCTTTGACCTACCCGGCTATCTTGCCGACCACGAACTGCACATCCCTGTGGGGGCCGGGGTGGTTGCCTGCGACATCCCCTCTGGCATCGATGCCGATACCGGCCAGATTACTGGCACGGCTCTTGCCGCCCATCTCACCGTGACCTTCGGCGCCAACAAGGTGGGCTTACTGGCCGGAGCAGGTGGGCAACACAGCGGTGACATTCATGTTGTCGACATCGGAATCCAGACAACCTTGGATGCCGTCGAGGATCCGTGGTTCGTGCCGATGGCAGCAGATATTTTGAGTGTTTATCAGACCCCGGTATGGGACGTCCATAAATACTCGCGCGGAGCGTTGAGCGTCTGTGCCGGTTCCGAACAGTATCCTGGCGCCGCGGTACTGGTGGTGAACGCTGCAGAGGCCACCGGCGTGGGCTACGTCAGCCTCGTGGCGGATCCCCTCAATGACACCAGTGTTTCGGATAAAGTGCTGACCGCGAATCCACAGGCCGTCGTTGAAAATCAGGTCACCGATAAGGCCACTGCGCTGGTCATTGGTCCGGGACTGGGCGATACTGCCGGCGACAAGGACTCGGCCAGCAGCGCCCTCGAAACAGCCTTGCGACGCAACATCCCCCTGCTGATCGATGCCTCGGGCTTGGACATGCTCGACGAGTCCACCCTGGCACAAGACCTCTCGGCCACGGTGCTGACCCCACATGTTGGTGAGCTGAGTCGTTTGATCGACCGACTGGCACCAGATCTCACCGAGACCACCCCGGTGGAACAGGCACACAGCTTCGCACAACGGTTCGGGGTGTGGATGGTATTAAAATCCGCCGATACCTACGTGTTTTCACCCGCGGGACGCCGAGCCGTGCATCCGGCTAAAACATCCGAACTGGCCACCGCCGGAACAGGCGACACACTGGCCGGTATCTTAGGTGCCGGCATGTCGACATTGGACCCAAATCACCAGGATTTTAGCGATCAGTTGTTTGCGGTGTTGGCCGCCGGGGTGCGGTTGCACTCGCGAGCAGGCGAACTCGCCGCGGCCGACGGTGGGGTAGTGGTCAGTACGCTGGCCGACTACATTCGCACCGCAAAACAGCGTTAGTCGCCCGGGTCTGGAAGAATAGGCGCCATCATGGTTAAAAGTTGGACTGCAGCACCGGAACGCTGGGTGACGATCGATCACTCAGCACTCGCGCACAATATTGGCACGATCGCTCAATCGGTCAAACCCGCTCAAGTCATGGCAGTGGTCAAAGCAGATGGATACGGGCACGGCGCCGTCGAAGTCGCACAAACCGCCGTCGCGGCAGGAGCGACGTGGTTGGGAACCGCCCACGTTCGTGAAGCACTTGAACTGCGCGAAGCCGGCATCGCCGCCCCGCTGTTGGCATGGTTGCACACGATCAACACGCCCTTTGAAGCCGCAGTGGCACACAACATCGACCTTGGCGTCTCAGGCCCAGAAATTGAAGCAGTCGCCGACGCGGCCCGCGCGACAAACTTACCCGCACGCGTCCACCTAAAAATTGACACCGGATTATCTCGCAACGGTGCGGTCCCGGAAGCCTGGGACGCACTGTGTCGTCGTGCGGCGGAACTCCAACAGTCTGGACTGGTCCGCGTCGTCGGGGTATTCACCCACTTTGCGGTAGCCGATGACCCCGTGGGCGAACCGGCCGTCGATGAACAACTACGCGTCTATCACGAAGCCGTCGACACCGCCCGCAAACACGGGTTGACCGTCGACGTGCGACACGTGGCAAACTCACCGGCACTGCTCTCACGTCCCGATACCCATTTGGATATGGTCCGTGCCGGGGTCGCGATCTACGGCCTGAGCCCATTTGCTGACCGCACCGCAACAGACCTTGGCCTGCGCCCCGTCATGAGTTTCGGCACCACGGTAGCCCACAATAAACCCGCCGATGAGGGCACCGGAGTGTCCTACGGGTACGCATACCGCTGCGAAACACCCACCAGGCTGGCGCTGATCCCATGTGGGTACGGCGACGGGGTACCGCGCATCGCAGCCGGGGCCCCCGTATGGATCGGCGGCAAGTACTACCGGGTGGCCGGACGCATCGCTATGGACCAATTTGTGGTGGACCTCAATACGGACCGCGATGATGAGACCACCGCCCCCGTCGGTGCCGAAGTCGAACTCTTTGGTGCCCAGTCCGGTATCCCCTCGGATGCCTGGGCCCAAGCCGCCGACACCATCAACTACGAACTGGTCACGCGCATTGGCACTCGCGTACCGCGCGTGCACAAGCAGTGGGTATAACAATGCAGCAAACACTTCACCTGGCTGATTTGGCGGCAACCCAACGATTTGCCATGGCCGTGGCCCGTGCCCTGCGTGCCGGGGACGTCATCCTTCTGACCGGCGACCTCGGAGCAGGCAAAACCACCTTCACCCAGGGCCTGGCCAAGGCTATGGGGATCAGTGCGGCAATTACCTCACCGACTTTTGTCGTGGCGCGTCACCACGAGCATCCCGGCAACGGGCTGCATCTGGTTCACGTGGATGCCTACCGACTGACCGACGAGGACGAACTGGCCAGTCTTGACTTGGAAACTTCACTGGATGACTCGGTCGTCGTGGTCGAATGGGGACGCGGAACAGCCGAAGCCCTCAGCGACAATTATTTGGATATTGAGCTGCAACGCCCCGGCGCAACACCCACCGCGACCGATGAGCTCGTGACCGATTTTTCCGATGCCGACGATGAGGAACCGCGCACCGCCATCGTCACCGGTTACGGAGCCCGCTGGGAAGGAACCACGATCGCATGAGCCACACGTTTTTAGCCGTGGACACTTCCGCCACCGCATCGGCGGCCATCACCCGCGACCACGAGGTGATCGCCCACCGTGCGACTGAATCTCAACGCACCCACTCTGAAGTGCTCGCCGGATTTATTACCGAGGTCATGACCGAAGCCGCCATTGATCCGCGCACGCCCGGGGCATTGGACGGCATCTTTGTGGGCGTGGGCCCCGGCCCATTCACCGGCCTACGAGCAGGCATCATCACCGCCCAAACCCTGGCCCACACCTGGAACATCCCGGTCTATGGTGTGCTCAGCCTCGACGGGTTGGCGCATCGGGTGGCTGTCGACGCCTTCCGCATGGGTGCCGAAGAATTCGTGGTGGCAACCGATGCCCGGCGCACAGAAGTCTATTGGGCACACTATGACAATGTTGCCGGCCAACCCCAAAGGATCCACGGTCCGTTTGTCACCGCTGCGACCGAAGTCACTGAACTGCCCGTCTACGGGGCAGGCGCCGGGCTCTACCCGGATGCACTCTATGGGATGACCGGTTTCACCGATGCCGTGCCGGATGCCACCGATATCGCCGCCCACGGCAGTCTGGCGCTACGACGCGGCAGAGGACTTGAGCCCGTGGCACCGCAATACCTTCGCGGCCACGACGCCACAATCCCCAAACAGTTGCGCCGATGAACCTGCCAGAACCCATTGCCCTACCCGACGGCTACACCCAGCGTGATTGGACCGCCGACGACATCGCCGTTGTCGCCGCACTCGATGCCCTGGTGTTTGGTCCCGATGCCTGGTCGGCGCCGATCTTCGACTCCGAATACCACGCATCCACGGCAGCGCACCCGCACAGCTATTACCAGGTGATCACCCACCACGATGTGGTCGTCGGGTTTGCCGGACTCATGTATGGGCCCCCATTCGCCGATATCACCACCATCGGTGTGCACCCCGAACACAAAGGCAAGAAACTTGGCGTGGCCCTGCTCATCTGGCTCATGGATACTGCTCGCGAGCTCGGCGCCGAAGATCTCCTGCTCGAAGTCCGAGCCGATAACACCGTGGCCCAACGGCTCTACGCCAACAACGGATTCGAGCACATTCACACCCGACCCAGGTATTATCCTGGCGGTATAGACGCCTGGGTCATGCGCAAACGCCTGCGCGCCCCAGGCCCATCGAGCGCAGTAGCGCTGACCAACAAGGAGTGACGTGACAGCCCCCGTAGTTGTAGGTATCGAAACCTCGTGCGACGAAACCGGCATCGGCATCGTCTCCGGCACCACACTCCTAGCCCACCAGGTCGCATCGTCGATGGACGAACACGTCGCCTTCGGCGGTGTCATTCCTGAAATCGCCGCACGCGCCCACGTCACCGAATTCTTACCCGTCCTCGACACGGCCCTTGACGAAGCCGAGCTCACCATCGATGATGTGGACGCCATCGCCGTGACCGCCGGCCCCGGGCTGGCCGGTGCACTCATGGTCGGGGTTGCCGGGGCCAAAGCGCTCGCCGTCGCGACCGGCAAACCGCTCTATGGCATCAACCACCTCATCGCCCACATTGGTGTGGGCTATCTGGATGCGGCCGGAGCAGACTTGCACAACGTCAACCAGCTGGGCGCGCTATTGGTGTCGGGTGGGCACACCGAAATGTTGAAAATCAACTCGCTGACTTCCGATGTCGAACTGTTGGGTAGCACCATCGATGACGCCGCGGGGGAGGCCTACGACAAAGTTGCTCGGCTCATTGGGGCCGGGTACCCCGGCGGCCCGGTCATCGACAAGATGGCACGGCAGGGCGACCCGAGCGCTTTCACCTTCCCGCGCGGATTGAGTGCGCCAAAAAATATGGGCACGGAGAAGACCCCTGGAAAGGACCGATACAGCTGGTCATTTTCCGGACTGAAAACCGCTGTATCTCGAGCGGTCGAACAATTCGAGCTCCGTGATATGCCGGTCCCAGCGAACGATATCGCTGCTGCGTTTCAAGAAGCCGTTGCGGACGTCATCACGAAAAAAGCCGTACTTGCCGCGACCGAACAAGGCATCGACCACATCCTGCTGGGCGGGGGCGTGGCCGCGAACTCTCGATTGCGCGAGCTACTAACCGAACGTACCACCGCCGCTGGCATCGGGTTGACCATCCCACCGATCAACTTGTGCACCGATAACGGGGCCATGGTAGCGGCTTTGGGCGCGCAATTGGTTTCCGACGGCGTGACCCCCTCGGATCTGAACTTTTCGGCAGACCCAACCCAACACGTCAGCCTGATATCGGTCTGATCTCTGGATCTCAATAATTGCGCAGGTCACCTTTGACCTGATAGACATCTTAGAGATAGCTCATCGAAGTCTGAGATACGCCTCGACGAAAGGTGTTCGTATGTCGCCGTCAACCATCGGGCTGGCCATTCTACTGCTGGGAATTCTTGCCATCGTAGGCACCATGATCCGGGTTCGCAGTCGGACGGCTCAGAAACTGTTTCTTCCGGTATCGATTATTGCCGGTTTCATCGCCTTGATTTTGGGCCCGCAAGTCCTGGGACGCCTGGGCGAATGGCTTGGCTGGGATGCCCTCGTGGAGGGTGGTATTTTCGGCGGCGGCGTCCAAGAAGTCTGGGGAGAGCTCCCGGGATTACTCATTAGTGTGGTCTTCGCCGCACTCTTTCTGGGGACCACCTTGCCGTCACCAAAACGAGCCGTGAAATTGCTCGGACCGCAACTGTCGTTGGGCGTGACCTTTGCTTCTGGTCAATATGTCATCGGTATCCTGTTGGCCGTTGCAATCCTCGTCCCGCTGTTTAACGTCAGTCCAATGTTCGGTGCACTCATCGAAATAGGGTTCGAAGGTGGCCACGGCACTGCGGCCGGCATGGCCCCGGTGATGCAAGAACTGGGCTTTGAAGATGGCGGCGATCTCGCCTTAGCGATGGCCACCGTTGGGATTCTCTCCGGTGTCATTATCGGTGTGATTGGCGTGAACTGGGCAGCACGACGTGGCCATTCCAAAACCCTCGATGTTTCAGCCAACCGTGACCCGGAGATCGCTCGTGGCCTGTACGACTCTGAACAGCCTTCGGGTGGTTCATTGACCGTGCGGACCGAATCCGTCGACTCGCTGACGTTACACATCGGTATCATCGCGTTGGCCGTGTTGATCGGACAAGGATTGCTGTCTGGTCTCCAAGCTATTGAGCAATGGCTATGGGCTGATACCATCGAGATCTTCGAGTTCGTCCCACTGTTCCCACTGGCCATGCTGGGTGGCGTGATCATCCAGCTCATCGGAGATAAAACCGGTCTGGCACGACTCATCGACCGCGGCACGATGGAACGTATTCAGGGTCTGGCACTCGATACGCTGATCATTGCCGCATTGGCCACCCTGTCGTTGGACGCCATCGTGGACAACCTGTGGCCATTCATTATTCTGGCAGTTGCCGGGATCCTGTGGAACGTGTTCGTACTGTTCTTTTTGGCACCGCGCTTCATTCAAAACTTCTGGTTCGAACGTGCCATCGCGGACTTCGGTCAGTCACAAGGTGTGACGGCCACGGGGCTGCTACTGCTACGCATGGCAGATCCTCACCAAAAGAGTCCCGCCTATGAAGCCTTCGGCTACAAACAGTTAGTCTTCGAGCCCTTCTTTGGTGGTGGCCTGGTGACAGCCGCCTCCATCCCATTGATCGTTCAATTGGGCCCGTACCCACTCTTGATCATCATGGCGGTGCTCTTGGTCTTTGCTATCGCTAGTGGACTCTTCTACTTCGGCAAACGCGCCAGCTTCGATTTGGAACGCCAACAGTGAGCCCCAAGACAGCCTTATTTCCAGGATCGGATTGATTCCGATGTCTCGCTAGCCGAATGAAGTACCAAATCGGCTAATGTGTCATGATCTACTTTGGTTCCGAAGGTAGAACCGACCTTGTCTCGCTGCCGGGTCGCTGCGGTGCCCATCTTGATCATATCTGCCACCCAGCTCAGCTCACGAGCGCACCCGAGCTCTGCCGCAACGGGTTCAAGGCGGTTCAGCACGCGGTGCAGATGATCCGTCACCAACAGTTCTGTGCCAGCAGAATCGATGATGACAATTGCTTCGAGCCCATACCGAGCCGCGCGCCACTTGTTTTCCTGGACGTACCACGGTGGCAAATTATCGACATTAGTCACGGCATCAGCGTCAGACCCGACCGCTTCGTGTACCAAGCACTGGGTCAGTGCCGTAATAGCCCCAACCTGTTGCAGGGTCGAGACTCCGTCGCATACGCGCTGTTCAACGGTGCCGAACCGCGGGACCGGGCGAATATCCCAGCGCACTTCCGAGACATCATCGACAACACCTACGTGTAAGAGATCCGCCACGACTGCTTCATAATCCGCCCAGTTATGAAATTGAAATGGCAGCCCTGAGGTCGGCAGCTGCTGGAACACCAAGGTGCGTTGTGATACGTAGCCGGTATCGTAGCCGCCCCAAAACGGGCTGGAAGCGCTCAGCGCCAAGAGGTGTGGGTAGTACTGGATCAACTGATTTACAGCCGGCATAGCTTTTGCCACATGATCCAACCCCACATGGGTATGGAGACCATAGATGAGCATCTGTTGACCCCAATACTGGGTCCGGTCAAGCATCTTCTGATAGCGGGAGGCTGACGAAATACGTTCATCCAGTGCAATCGCAAAAGGGTGCGTGCCCTGGGAGAATATCGAGAGCTCTTTGTCCACCAACACGTCGAGGAGCTGGTTGCCTGCACCGGCCAGTTGGTCGAGCCCTTCTTCGACGGAACCACATACGCCGGTGACCAGTTCTAAGGTATTGAGCATGAATTCTCCAACGACCTGAAACGGTTCGTCGGAGGGTTCATCGAGTTTGGCGAGTATATCGTCGCCAACATTGCGCAACTGCCCGGTAGCGGCATCAACGAGTCCAAGCTCCCACTCGATGCCGACAGTGGACTGAGCAGATTCTGCAATACCTAGGCGCACGACCTTGCCTTCCTTGTAGAGTCAACGCAATATTACCGGCATGCTGTCACCAGGCATTTTGTCGACTCCCGTTTGGGGCGAGTGTGACGACGTTTTCCGGTAGTTCATCAATAACACGCTTCGTTGTCAGCGAGGATGAAGCCAGAATTTACCCGGTAGTCTCCGACGTGAGGTGATCGGATCATGGAAAATAGTGGAAAAATTCCCCTAGTTTCGGAATGTGACACACAAGTCACCCCGCAATTCATGAGGGTTCGAAGCAGAGTGTCAACTCGAAATGCTAGAAAACAAGGAACATGAGCCCCGGTTGCGCCGGAGTCTATGCACTGAGTCGAAATGTGACTTGAATAACCGCATAATATCTTGTGCTAATTGGAGCAGGCTTACTATGCTGGAGTTCATTAGCTTAGGCTCGCCTAAGTAGATAAGAATGTTATTCTATTATTTTAGTCTGTCATTTGGAGACGAAACGTGAAAAAACTCGGACTCACTCGCACCAACTTGGCTGCACTCATTGCAGTTGGCGCCCTCGGCTTGAATGCATGCGGATCAGCTGATGCTGAAAATGCTGACGCAGAAAGCGGCAATGGCGACACCGTAGAGGTGACCGATAAGGCTGGCGACACCCACGCCGTTCCGCAAGAGCCGACATCGGTTGTTGCCACCGATAACCGGATCTTCCGCACACTCGCCGAGTGGGATGTCGATCTTTCGGCCGCACCCGTGGACTTGATGGCTGACGATCTGGAGGCAACGCAGAAATACACACAGAGCGAAGACATTTTGAATATCGGCAATCACCGTGAACCGGATATGGAAATGGTGACCGCAGCTCAGCCAGACCTCGTGTTGAATGGCCAGCGATTCACTCAGCACGCTGAAGATATCGCGGGTGCTATCGATGACGGTGTGCCCATCGTCGATACAAACGTCGAGACTGAAACTGGCGAGATCGACCAGGAGTTCCGTGACCAGATCACCCTGCTCGGAGAAGTTTTCGGAAACCAAGATGAAGCAGAAGAACTCATCGGTGACTTCGATGAAGCCCTAGAGCGTGCACAAGAAGCATACGACTCTGACGTCACAGTGACCGGTCTGGTCACGTCCGGTGGCGACATCAACTATGCTGCCCCCACGACAGGTCGTGCCATTGGTCCGCTGTATGACATCATTGATATGACTCCTGCCCTCGACGATGACGGCTCGTCCGATCACACCGGTGACGACATTTCAGTGGAAGCTATTGCCTCAGCAAACCCAGATTATTTGATTGTGCTGGACCGTGACGCAGCGGCAGGCGATGGCACATCGGCCAGTGCACAAGAGCTCATTGAAGAATCTGAAGCACTCCAGGATGTACCTGCCGTCGCAAACGATAATATCTACTACATGCCGGGTGACTTCTACGTCACCGAAGATATCCAGAACTACACAACAATCCTCAACGACCTCGCTGACGAATGGTCGGAGTAATCTAAAGGCCCTGCGTGACGAAACTCCCCTTAACCCGCCCCGGTGGGCCCACGACATCCACCGGTGCATCGAATAAACCTGGGCTCTGGTCACGTACCTGGCCGCTGTTGATCGGGCTGATGGTCACCATCAGCCTGGTCACAGCGTCGCTTTTTATCGGAGTGTATGACCTAAACTCCGAAGGCGGGACCGAGATGTTTTTCGTCACTCGTGTTCCGCGAACCATCGCGCTCATCTTATCCGGCGCCTCTATGGCCGTGGTTGGGCTCATTATGCAGCTGATGACGCAAAACCGGTTCGTCGAGCCATCGACCACCGGAACCGTTGAATGGGCCGGGCTCGGGCTGATCCTGACCTACATCTTCATTCCCCAACCTTCCCTAACGTTGCGCATGGTCGTGGCGATTGCCTTCGCGCTGATCGGTACTTTCATCTTTTTTGCGTTTCTGCAACGTGTGGCCTTGAAATCCTCGCTGGTAGTGCCCATTGTTGGTCTCATGCTCGGTGCCGTTGTGGGCGCGGTGTCAACGTTCGTTGCCCTGCAGACCGACATGCTGCAAAACCTCGGCATCTGGTTTGCCGGTTCCTTCACCGGGATCACCCGTGGGCGCTACGAACTGCTGTGGATCGTGGCTGCGATGACCATCATCGTGTACTTCATTGCTGACCGATTCACGGTAGCCGGACTCGGCAAAGAGATCGCCACCTCGGTGGGACTGAATTATCGAGCCGTGCTGCTGACCGGCATCCTCATCGTCGCGGTCACCACAGGCGTCGTCTCTGTCGTCGTCGGGTCCCTGCCATTTTTGGGGCTGGTGGTGCCCAACATTGTTTCCATGTTTCGCGGCGATAACCTAAGATCGAATCTGCCCTGGGTCGTGATGGTCGGCATCATCGTCGTGACGCTGACCGATATTATCGGCCGGACGATCATCATGCCGTTCGAAATCCCGGTATCGATGATTCTCGGTGTCCTCGGGGCAACCGTATTCGTCTATCTCATTGTGAAAAGGGGCCGTCGTGGCTAACACCACCGTGGACACGGTCTCTACATCCACCTTCATTAACCAGGCCCATCGACGTCGTTGGCTCGTGGGTCTGATCAGTTTGAGCCTGGCTGGCATCGCACTGACCATTGCCACCATTACCTACGATAACCCGATGCCGTTTGGCACCGAAGGGTTCTGGAAGATCGCAGAGGGTCGCGTCACTTCCGTACTGGTCATAGCCGTCGTGTCGGCAGCGCACGCCTTTGCCACGGTCGCGTTTCATACGGTCACATCGAACCGTATTGTCACCCCGTCGATCTTGGGATTCGAGGCCCTCTACGGGCTGATCAACACTGCGGCGGTGTTCATCTTCGGTATTGCCGGAGCCGCCATGACGCGGGGTATTGTCTCGTATTTCTTCCAGGTTGTGGTGATGGTAGTTTTTGCTACGTTGCTATATTCCTGGCTACTCGGTTCAAAATTCACCAATATTCACACCATGCTACTCGTCGGTGTGGTGATGGGCGCCGGACTGGCCTCGTTGACCACCTTCATGCAACGTATGCTGGACCCCAACGAATTCGATGTGCTGACAGCTCGCCTGATGGGCAACATTTCTAACGCCAGCACCGAATATTTACCCTACGCGATCCCCATCGTGGCAGTGGTGGCGTTCTGGATATGGCACCATGCTCGGCGACTCGACACCCTGTCACTTGGATCAGCGGTTTCCACCAGCCTGGGGCTCAACCACCGCCGCGAGACCATCAAAGTCCTGATTGCGGTCTCGATCTTGATGGCGATGACCACCTCGCTGGTTGGCCCCATGACGTTTTTGGGGTTCCTGGTGGCCACCATGGCCTATTCGATCGCTGATACCTATAGCCACCGGGCGATCCTACCGATCGCCTTTCTGCTCGGCTTCGTGCTGCTGACCGGCGCATATTTTGTCTTGCGGCATATTTTTTACGCTCAGGGTGCGGTTACCATCATCGTCGAGCTCATCGGTGGGCTAGTATTTCTCATTGTCATCATGCGGAAGGGACGGTTATGATTACCCTCGAAAACGTGCAGAAAACCTATTCGGGCGAAACCACCATCGGTCCCATCGATCTTCAAATCCCATCCGGCGGTATTACGTCACTAGTGGGCCCCAACGGTGCCGGCAAGTCGACGGTCTTGACGATGATGGGACGCCTGCTCAACCCGGACACTGGCAACATCACCGTGGGCGGTCTGGACGTGGCGAAAGCCAAGTCCAACGATGTCGCCAAAACCCTGGCCATCTTGCGCCAGGAAAACCACTTCGTGACCCGGCTGACCGTCCGTCAGCTCGTCGGTTTTGGCCGCTACCCGCACTCGCATGGTCGACTGACGGCCGAAGACGAGGAACATATCAACAAGTCCTTGGAATTTTTGAACCTCACAGCACTCCAAGACCGGTACCTCGACGAGCTTTCGGGGGGTCAGCGACAGCGCGCGTACGTGGCAATGGTGCTCGCCCAAGACACCGAATACGTGTTCCTTGATGAGCCCCTAAACAACCTGGATATGAGCCACTCGGTGCAAATGATGCGTCAGTTGCGTGCCGCGGCCGATGACCTGGGCCGCACCGTCATCTTGGTGATGCACGACATTAACTTCGCGTCGCGGTACTCGGACAATATTTTGGCAATGAATGACGGTCAGGTCACCCACTTCGATGCCTGTTCTGAGACCATGAAGTCTTCGGTACTGTCCGAAATTTTCGGCACCTCGGTGCGCATTATTGATGACGTCGACGGACCACTGGCGGTCTACTTCTAAACGTCAGGGAAAGACAGTCCAGCTGCGCGCGTCATCTGCCCATAGCGTTGAGCCATGTATGCCGCGTAGCAACCCGTGGTGATCGTTCCGCCGGTGCCTGCCACCGCAAAAACTGTGCTCCATGATGCAGCTGGATCTGCTGCGAGGAACCCGCTGATGACCGCAAACGCTATCATCAGCAGTCCCAGCGGATAGTCAATCCACCGGCCCAGGATTCGTGCCATCGGCAAGAAATGTGCTCCAATCACGAATACGATGACGGGCATGATCCACTGTTCTTGTCCGATGATGAGCAGCACCATCATGCCTACCAACCAGATTGGGTGCGTCACGCTGTTGAGGATGCCCATCGCGCGAGTGATGCGCGTATTGTCGGGCGACTCCACCGCCTCAAACTGTTGTGCGTGTCGAATGTGTCGGATTCCCCGGATAATAAAGGCAGCGGCCAGCACTACCACCAGCCCGAAAGCGATGAGACCTGGCGATCCCCACGCGACGGCCCACCAGACGGAATAGACGATCATGTAGATGCCCATCAACACTGGGAAGAACGCGTTGGCACGGGCGGCCGCCCCGAACCATTCGGGCGCTTGGACTGTTTCGGAGACCTGCAAGCGAATACCTTTCTTACCGGGTGCGCCGCCGTCGGGTGTATTTGATGATGAGCACGATCAACCCCGGTCCAAAAAATGCCAGACCGAGGCCGCCGGCGATCGCCATACCGACTGGCCCTCGATGCCCGAAACTTGCCGGTGCAACGACTGACGTAATGATCATGAGCACACTGAAGACGGTAAACAACAGACACGTGAGGATCGCAACCATTGTGGAACCGTGGGAACCATCTGCCTGGCTCCACACGAGCACTCCGCCGAGTATGTTGGCGAGACCAAACATCATGCCCGTCAGTGCTATCCATACAGCACCTGTGAACAACAGGAACACACCGACCGCGGCGAATAGCGCACCTATGATGCCCATGATGATGGCGTTTCGACGCTCTTTGCGTTTGTACCTGTGTGCGTAGCGCACCCAATCCGGTGTCATAAGATGACCTGTATATCTCTCGACGGCTCTGGTTCTAAGATTAGATGGGCTCTACAACGATGGCGTAGCGAGCATCGCCGATCCTGGTCAGCACCAGGGTAAGGTGTGCCCCGGCGTTTGGTTTGTTTGTCTTGTGCCCCTGCATGAGTGTACGGCGCAATTCTTCTGGTGACACGTCGACGCCGCGTTTTTTGATATCCAAGCGCGTGACATGGTGGTTCTTGATATAGCTGCGTAACGTTTTGATCTTATAGGGCAGCACCTCAACGATGCGGTATCCCGTCGCAAATGGGGTTTCGACGTATGTATCCGAGCAGAAATAGGCGATATGCTCATCCAGTTGACGACCTGCCGCAGCGTCGGTGGCATCGCCATCCATGAAGTGTTCGACCATCAGATCAGTGATGAGCCCAGCACGAATGACCGCTCCGTCGGGCTCATAGAGGTAGCCGGTCGCACCCTCAATCCCGGTGACAGGCACTTCCGGTGAGCCACCAAAATCCGTGGAGGCTGTTAGCTCGGCGGCACCACCTGCGTTGATCACCAGGGCCGCGCGACGAACATCGGATCGCTGGGTCATGTTGAACCACAGGACGGCCTCGACCACACTGCCGTGTAGCGAGATCCACTGTGCCTCGGCGGTCTCTGGAATGACGTCGTGTGCTAGCGCTGGACCGAGCTTGACCCCGAGCGCATGACCGGCGTCAGCGAGATCTTCTACGAAGGATAGCGGTGGTGAGAATGCTTCAGGCTCAAAGATACGCACGGTGCCGTGGGAGAGTGTCTTGCGACGCGCCGGATCGAGCCAAAAGCCCCGCACGATCTCGGCGTCGGCCGGGTTATCTTCAACCCACTGTGTGGCGTCAGCGACCTGGACTCGCGCGTGTGGGAACGGCATCAAGTTGATGGTGGTGGCAGCCGCGGTGGTCTCATCAATTTCGACGGCAATGACGGGAATGTCGATCCCAGCGATGGCGAGCGCATCAGCACCAAGCCCCGAACCGAGATCGACCACCTCGTCGACGCCTGCGCGAGCAAAACGCCGAGCATGGTGGGCGGCCACTTGCAGGGAGGTGGCCTGTTGCAGACCGGCGTCAGTAAAAATCATTTGATCCACAAATGGGCCGAACTTCGCCTCGGCCTGGGTCCTGAGCTTCAATTGGGTCAACACGGCATTCACCACGGATGCCTCATAGCCGTCGGCCCGCAAGGATTCGGCGAGTTTCAGCGTCTTAACAGACTGGTATTCACCGTCCCGCCACAATGTATTGAGTAGTTTGAAGCCCTCGGGTGTGAGCACGCCGGCAAGTTCAGAAGCAGTTGTATCAGACACAAGTCCCAGCGTACCCGGTTCATGCACCAGGGGAGTGCGTATGGGCCGGCGCGCTGGAGGCCACCCGGGTAAAGATGCGCCCGCGCTGTAGCGGTGAGTTTGGCAATACTCGGAAGCCAGTGGCCACGATGACCAGTGCTGCGGTCAGGACGATGAGGCTGCCCCAAAACGGTCCGGGCGCGCCCCACAGGGTAATCAGCGGTGCTGAGACGAGCGGGAACATTGCGCCACCGAAGAATCGAAAGCCCGAAAATGCGGATGAGGCTATATTGCGCGGTACATCGGTCGCATTGAGCGCTGCTTCGGTAAACATCGTGTTGGACATGCCCTGCAAACCACCCAAGATGATGATGCCGGTCATGACCATGACCATACTGTGAGTGTTCAGCGCCAACACCGTCATCATGGCGGCCATCAGTGCCAGTGCAATAAGGATGGCCGGCACTAGACCGAAGTATCTGATCATCGGCCCCGGCAGTGCCAGCGAGCAGACGGCAAGCGCTGTACCCCAACCGAAAAAGACGAGCCCTAAGGTCAGCGAAGTGTAGTCCGCACCGGATGCGGCGGCCGCACCGGTCAGTGCGTGCGGTGCATATGCCAACATACAGATGATCGTGAAGTTATATAACAGTGAAGCCGACGACCATAACAACAGTGGACGGTGACGCAGGGCAGCGAAGCCCGCTGTGAGCGGCACGGGTTTCGGTTTTGGTAAGGGTTTGACGAACAGTGCCACCGTGGTGGCGGCTATCGCCATCATGATCGCTGTGCCGAGAAAAGGTGTCCGCCACGAGATTGTCCCGAGTGTGCCACCCACCAGTGGGCCCAGTGCCATACCCAAGCCCAGTGCAGCCTCATACAGGACGATGGCATGTGTCGAACGGCCGTGCGCGGCTCCGACAATGACGGCCAATGCCATGGTCACAAACAGTGCGTTGCCAAAACCCCAGCCTGCACGCAGGCCAATCGTGTCCTAAAGCCCGGCCAGGCTCGCGAAGAGCACGATGATCACGAGCCCGGTGACCAGTGTGGCTTTAATACCGATGCGCGTCGAAATGACCCCGGCGAAGAACATCATGCACGCTATGACGAAGAGATACGAGCTAAACAACAGCATGGATTCAAATGCTGAGGCATCTAATTCGGTGGCGATCGTCGGCAGGATGGGAGAAACCAGCCCGATGCCGACGAACGAAGCGGCGGTGGCAAAGGTAATAGCCCACACGCTGGCGGGCTGTTTGAAGAATTGTCCGGTGGCAGCACTGGACATATCAGATCAACTTCTTTCGAACGTTAGGCAATCCTGTCAGATCATTGGTTAGGGTTTCGAAAATTGCGACCGCGCGCTCCACGGTTGCATAGTCATCCGCAGCTAAAGCATCCAGTCGGGGCTGGAGTACCTCAGCCATGTGGCCACGGTACTCGGCAAGCATGTCGTGTCCGCGGTCGGTGAGATCTACCAGTTGAGCGCGTGCATCCAGCGGATCTGGCCTGCGTATCACGAGTTCATCGTCTGCCAAGCGGTTGACGGCCGATGTCATAGCGGGCTGAGAGATGGACTCAACTGATGCCATCAAGGAAATGCGTTGTGGTCCATTGCGGTCGATATAGCCCAGTACACGCATCGACAGCGGAGAAATGGGAATGCCCGACACTTGGGTCACAGCGCGGGCAAATCTGGAGGAGGAAGCAACGATTTGATTGGCTAATGGTCGTTCATCGAACGCGTGGGGATTGTTTGCGCTCGCGGTATCTGAGACGTCGTGTGGGGGGTGTTGGAGTCTCGGGAGTCATAACTAAAGTATATAAATTGTTTATGTAAATAATTAAGGCTCGAGAATTTAGCACTCTATTTGACCAAGTGCTAACGGGGTAATACAGTTGGGATTAGCACACGCACCGCGTGAGTGCTAAAGCCTTTAGGTTCCAGCCATCCGGCACCCGCGACGACGGGTGGCTTACCCGGCAAATGAAGAATATATACCTTTTACTGTAGTAGGAGAGATTCATGGCTGTCTCCATCAAGCCTCTTGAGGACCGCATCGTAGTAGAACCACTGGCCGCCGAGCAGACCACTGCTTCCGGTCTGGTCATCCCTGATACCGCTCAGGAAAAACCACAAGAAGGAAAAGTCGTAGCTGTCGGCCCGGGCCGCGTGGCAGACAACGGCGAACGCGTCGCCGTTGACGTTTCCGAAGGCGACGTCGTGCTGTTCTCCAAATACGGCGGCACCGAAGTCAAATACGCCGGTGAGGAATACCTCGTGCTGTCCGCTCGTGACGTGCTTGCCGTCATCGAAAAATAAGTCTGAGTTTTCAGAAACATTTTTCGAAACGATCACTAAGGAGCACAGTTGGCTAAACAGCTAATTTTCAACGACGAAGCCCGTCGCGCGCTACAAGCCGGTGTCGACAAGTTGGCCGATACCGTCAAGGTAACCCTTGGCCCGAAAGGCCGTAACGTCGTTCTCGATAAAGCATGGGGCGCCCCCACCATTACCAACGACGGCGTGACCATTGCTCGCGACGTCGAGCTGGAAGACCCATACGAAAACATGGGCGCACAGCTGGCAAAAGAAGTTGCCACCAAAACTCAGGATATCGCCGGTGACGGTACAACCACCGCAACCATTCTTGCCCAGGCCCTGGTCAACGAAGGTATGCGTTTGGTTGCAGCCGGTGCAGCCCCGGGCGAAGTTCGCAAGGGCGTTGAGGCTGCGGTAGAAGTACTGCAGCAGCGCCTGTTGGAAAACGCCGTTGAGGTATCTGGTGACAACGTATCCCACGTTGCTGCCATTTCCTCGGGCGAAGATGAGATCGGTGAACTGCTGGCCAAGGCATTCGACACAGTGGGCGTCAATGGCGTCATCACGGTGGAAGAATCCTCGACCACCGATACCGAACTGGAAATCACCGAAGGTATGGAATTCGACAAGGGCTACCTGTCGCCATACATGGTGACTGACGCCGAGCGTCAAGAAGCCGTATTGGACGATCCATACATTCTGCTGACCCAGTCCAAGATCTCCAATGTGCAGGACTTCTTGCCGCTGCTGGAAACCGTCTTGCAGGAAAAGAAACCACTGTTCATCATCGCTGAAGATGTTGAGGGTGAAGCCCTGTCCACCCTGGTCGTGAACAAACTGCGTGGCACGCTCAATGCTGTTGCTGTCAAAGCCCCGGGCTTCGGTGACCGCCGCAAGGCTATGTTGCAAGATATTGCGACGTTGACCGGTGCGCAGGTTGTTTCTGAAGACCTCGGTATGAAACTGGATCAGGTTGGCACCGAAGTTCTCGGTTCGGCACGTCGTGTGACGGTCACCAAGGAAGTCACAACTATCGTTGATGGTGCCGGTGAAGCCCAGGATGTTGCTGATCGCGTCTCGCAGATCAAATCCGAAATCGAATCAACCGACTCGGATTGGGATCGTGAAAAACTGCAGGAACGCCTGGCCAAACTGGCCGGTGGCGTGTCCGTTATCAAGGTTGGTGCCGCAACTGAGGTTGAGCTCAAAGAGCGCAAGGGCCGCATTGAAGATGCCGTCGCTTCTACCCGTGCAGCACTCGAAGAGGGCATCGTTGCCGGTGGCGGTACCGCGCTGATCAACGCTGCTGCTGCCCTTGAAGACGCCGCGGAACTGAAGGATCTGCCATCCGATCAGGTAGCCGGCGTCGACGTCGTGCGTCGCGCCATTGTCCAGCCAACTCGCTGGATCGCCCTGAACGCTGGCGAAGATGGCTCTGTCGTCGTCTCTCGTGTTGCCGAACTGAAACCGAATGAAGGCTACAATGCCGCAACTGGTGAATACGGCAACCTCGTTGACGCAGGCATCATCGACCCGGTAAAGGTCACCCGTTCCGCGCTGGCTAACGCTTCATCGATCGCCGGTATGGTATTGACCACCGAAACCCTGGTTGCCGAAAAAGTTGAAGAAGACGAAAGCTAAACCTTCTCGCTTCTAAAACCTCCCAACAGGACCTCCGCCCGAACTCCGGGTGGAGGTCCTGTGGGTTAAACGAAGAAGGTGTGGAAGAGACACCAAAGTTGTATCAAATACGGACGATGACGCAACACTGAAAATCAATCCACTGGAGCGACCCGAATCAGGTTGCCGTCAGGATCAGCGACCACGAACGTACGACCGAAGACGTCATCATAGGGTGCTTCGATCACTGTGACATTCTTCTTGACCCAGCGTTCATAAAGATTGTCGATAGCAGCAGCCGTCCCAGGAATCATCAAGCCAACTTCACTCACCCGCGGAGTAGTGGAGACAGCATGCTCATTACGACCAGTCCACAAGGCAAACAGCACACCCGGAGCAACCTCAAACGCGACATAGCGTGGACTCGTGAAAACGGGCTCGATGTCGAACAGATCGCTGTAGAAAGCTGTAGCAGCTTCCGCATCCTGGACGTAGATTAAAAATAGATTAGGTGCAGTCATGACGACTCCTTACTCATGGATTCGTGGCCGGACTTGATGGCCACAATCGACCTAACCAGAAAAACATGACAGAACCTGTCACCTTTTATGCGAGACTTGTGACATGAAGTCCGCCAGACTCCTGTCGATGTTGCTGCTCCTACAGGCACGCCCACAGATGACCACCCGCGATCTCGCCGAGCGCTTGGAAGTCTCGCGTCGAACTGTCCTTCGGGATGTCGAGGCCCTATCAGCGGCGGGAGTCCCGGTCTATGCGGAAAGGGGACGCAATGGAGGGATTGTCCTTCTCACGGGCGCACGTCTGAATGTTTCCCACCTCGATCCCGGTGAATTGGAAACACTCGCCATCGGAGGGTTAGATAGCACCCAGCTCGAACAGTTGAATCTGTCTGCCGCTGCCCAACAGGCCTTCAGAAAAATCGCCGCTCACCAGCATCGGTCATCCGCGCGCGCCAACCCAGTACCCCTCCGTGATCTCATCCTGATAGAAAATACGTCGTGGATGAGCCGCCCAGATCATGTGGTGGATATCGCTGACCTGGCAGTGGATCTGCAACAGGGAAAGAGACTGCGGATTACATACCGGCATAGCAATGCCGATCACCCTGTCCAGTACCTTGTCGACCCTTACGGGGTCGTTGCGAAGTCGACCCGCTGGTATTTAATCGCTGACCATGGTGGACAGCCGTGTATGTATGCCCTCGGTAGGCTTTTGAGTTATGAAGTAACGAAAGATCCTGTGGTAACGCGTCCGGGCAATACTCTGCGTACGGTGTGGTCGTCGTTAAAAGAGTCGGTCGAAGCTCCTGGCGAGATTACGATCACCGCGCGCCTACGGACCAGCCGGCTCGATCTTGCTCATCGAATTCTTGGCACCCGGCTGCAAGAGTCGATACCGGTGGACCAAGAATGGAGCCAGGTGGCTATCCAGTACAAGGAGATCGAAGCCGTTCGCCAGCTGCTGCAGTTTGCTGACCACATTGAAGTGCTTGCGCCCGCAGCTGCGCGACAACGTCTCCACGAACTGGCTGAAGATCTCGTGAAACGTCATGCGCAGAGCAGAGCTTAGATGGGCTCTGACCGGGTGCGCCGCTATCTGGGAAGTCCAATTCCTGAAAAACGTTTGCGGGCCAGGATGAAGAAAAGTCGCCAAACGAAGCTACTAAAGACCGCCATTCCTGGCTAACAGTCACATTCCTGACGATTCGAAAGGCATAGTTCAGTGACAGCTGGCCTCCCTGCCTCCCGACCTGAAGAAGCGCTGCGTAGCCAACGCTTGGGTCTGTCTATGAGCGAACTGGTCAAGAATTCAGGCCGGTGATTTAGCAGCAGGTGGAGGTGCGGGCAGGAATTAGTACCGGCTCCGCTGCGGCGGGTGTGCAGCATCCGTGGTCGTCATCGTCCATTTGGGTCAGGGGTGAGAGCGGGGTATCGCAGGTGCCGCCCAGGTCGGTGGTGCACACGCCGGTTTCTGGAAGATCGAGTTGGACGTGGTCGGCTGCTTGTTGGTCGCCGGCCAGGGCTGCGGCGATGGAGCGGACTTGTTCGTGGCCGGTGGCCATCAAGAAGGTTGGGGCTCGACCGTAGCTTTTCATTCCTACGATGTAGAAACCGGGTTCGGGGTGGGCCAGTATTCGCTCACCGTGCGGTTGAACGGAGCCACATGAGTGGAATTCGGGATCGATCAATGGCCCCAACTGCCGGGGTGCTTCCATCGCGGGATCCATTTCCAATCGGAGTTCGGAGAGGATGCCCAGTTCGGGTCGGAAACCGGTGGCTGGGATCAGTATGTCAACGGTCAGATCCCGCTTCTTGGACGAAGTGGCCGCCTGCACGGTCAATTTCTGGCCGGCGGTGTGGAATCCCGTAATGACGAAGGACGTGTGGACCTCAATGATCCCTGACTCGACCAGTTGGCGTAGGCGGGTGCCCAGGGCTCCGCGGGCGGCTAATTCATCGCTATCTTCGCCGCCATAGACCGACGAGACGTCAGCACCGCGGATCGCCCAGCTGATCCGGGTGTCCGGGGCGTGTTCGGCCAGTTCAGCCAGATCTAGTAGCGTATTGGCCGCTGAGTGCCCGGCACCGATAACCAACACGTGTCGTCCGGCGAATCGATCCCGGTCGGTTCCGTTCACGTCGGGCAGCGGGTCAGTAATGCGGCCATTGGTCTTCGCTGCGATCTCACCACGGGCGGGCAGCCCGGACTGGCCTAGCGGGTTGGGCTGGGACCACGTGCCCGAAGCATCGATGACGCTACGGGCGAGCAGGTCGCGAACCGATCCATCCGTGTGGCTGACCCGGACTAGCAGCGGGGTGTCTTCTCGGTGAGCGCTGCGAGTTTTATCGATGCCAGATCGGGAGACCGCGACCACGCGCGTCTCGGTGCGCACAATATCGCCCAGTGCTGCTGCCAGGGGCGTCAGGTAGTCCTGGATGAGTTCGTGACCGGTGGGCAAATGATCCGGACCCGGCGCATTCCAACTGGTGGTTTCTAGCAGCCGGCGGGCGGCCTCATCGATGTTGTATTGCCACGGGGAGAACAATCTGGTGTGACCCCATTGGGCGATGGCTGCTCCCGCAGAGGACCCGGCTTCAACCACCAGCGGGTTCAGCCCACGCTCGCGTAGGTGGGCGGCGGCTGCTAAGCCGATGGGGCCGGCGCCGATAACAATCACCGGCAGCTCATCGGCGTGCTGGGTGGTCTGAGTCTGAATCATATCGTGTGGCATGAGTATTCTCCTCGGGCCTGTGGGCGCGGTGGCGTAGTCTAGCGTTGCTGTTGAGCGTCAGTGGTGGGCATGAGCTCTGAGACCAGCTGCTCAATCCGAGCCTTGATGTCGTCCCGGATGTCCCGGACCGTCTCGATGCCTTGACCTGCCGGATCATCGAGTTCCCAATCTTCGTAGCGTTTGCCCGGATAGATCGGGCAGGCATCCCCGCAACCCATAGTAATGACCACATCAGATGCTTGCACTGCCTCGGGCGTGAGAATATTCGGAGCAGCTGCGGTGATATCAATGCCCTCTTCGGCCATGGCTTCTACGGCCACCGGATTGAGCTGATCAGCTGGTTCAGATCCGGCGGACCGGACCTCGATCCGATCCTGACCCAACTCCCGAAGAAAGCCTGCCGCCATCTGCGAACGTCCCGCGTTGTGCACGCACACGAACAGCACCGAGGGCCGCTCCACCATCGAAGAATCATCGGCGGTGGCGGTGAGTTCGGTCAGCAAACTGCGGACACGGGCATCAATGTCATTGCGGACTAAACGCATCCGGTCGATTCCCTCAATGCCGCGCTTGGACGGTTCATCGGTGGACCAGGTTTCAATGGTGCCGGTCATGTTTTCGATCGGTTCGACGGAGGCTTCGTCGCCCAGCACCACCACCCGATCTACGCTAGCCAGCAGATCCGGGTTTATGACCTGCGGGGTCTCGCCGGACATATCAGCACCGACCTCCGCTGTGACCTCTGCGGAGAGCTGGTTAATGGCGGTTCCAGGTTTCGTGCCGGCAGAGTGTACCTCCACCGGGGCACCGGCTTGTTTGGCGTGGTGGCGCATCAACGCTGCAGCCATTTGAGATTTGCCGCCGTTTTTGACGCAGACGAACAGCACGCTGGGAATAGTCTCTGGGGTAGGCATAATTTCAAACTTCTGTGGTGGTCGCGGCAGTGTCTACGGCGTCGGTGTCTTGTGCCTTGCGAATGGTGGGGACGGTAGGGTCCTGGGGAAAGAGACGGCGCCCCAGCCATAGGGCGACATAGACCAGTCCGACCAGAACGGGGACCTCGATGAGCGGCCCGACCACTCCGGCCAGCGCTTGGCCGGAGGTGACCCCGAAGGTCCCAATCGCCACAGCGATGGCCAATTCGAAGTTATTGCCCGAGGCCGTAAACGCCACCGACGTGGTCTTGGCATAGTTCAGCCCCACCATCTTGGAGACGAAGAAGCTGACCAAAAACATCAACACAAAGTACAGCAGCAGCGGCACGGCCATCCGGGCCACATCCAACGGCTGTGATGTGATGGCCTCACCTTGAAACGAGAACAGCAGCACGATGGTGAACAGCAGTCCGTACAGCGACCAGGGCCCGATCTTGGGCAGGAACGTCTCCTCGTACCAATGGCGTCCCTTAGCTTTCTCGCCGAGGGTCCGTGTCAGGAAGCCGGCCAGCAACGGGATGCCCAAAAACACCAGCACTGATACCACGATGGCTGTGATCGAGAACTCGGCCGAAGTGGTTTCTAACCCCAGCCAGGAGGGCAGCGCCTGAAGATAAAACCAGCCCAGCGCGCCATAGGCCACCACTTGGAACACCGAGTTGATCGCCACGAGCACCGCCGCGGCTTCGCGGTCACCGCAGGCCATGTCATTCCAGATAAACACCATGGCAATACACCGAGCGAGCCCGACAATAATCAGACCGGTGCGGAATTCGGGGAGATCCGGTAAAAACACCCAGGCCAGTACGAACATGAACAGCGGCCCGAGCACCCAGTTCAATACCAGGGACAGGATGAGCAGCTTGCGGTCACCGGTGACCCGTTGGGTCTCGTTATATCGAACCTTGGCCAGTACCGGATACATCATCACTAGCAGTCCGACGGCTATTGGGATCGAGATCCCGCCGATAGTCATGGAGTCCAAGATCGTATTCAGCCCCGGCACAAAGCGGCCCAGCAGCAGCCCTGCACCCATCGCCAACAGGATCCAGACCGCTAACCAACGGTCCAAGAAGGACATCTCCTTCATCACCGGCGACCCCGTAGCCGCAGCGGTATCGTTCACAGTAGTGCTCATGTTTTTGCGAATCCCTCATATTGACGCTCATCAATTCATCAGGCATGACGCTACCCTGACACTTAGATGAACGTCAATGTATCATGGTGTCATGAGCACCACCACTGACGAGACGAACCTAGCTACACCATCCAGTACAGAATGCTGCTCCCTAACTGAGGGGCCGATGAGTGCAACCCAGGCCGAACAGGTCGCCGGGATGCTCAAAGCCTTGGCGGACCCAACCCGCCTGCGGCTGCTCTCCCATATCACCGCGCAAGGTTGTCAAGAAGTCTGCGCTTGCAACCTCACTGACGAACTGGGCATTACCCAGCCCACCGTGAGCCATCACATGAAAAAACTCGTCGATGCCGGACTGGTGACTCGCGAACAGCGCGGCAAGTGGGCTCACTACAGCATCATCCCAGCAGCCTTCGATCAACTGCGCACGCTGCTGGACCTCAGCTAGCGTACTTTGGATCGCGCAGATGTTGATGTCGATATCGAACCAGTGCATGCACCACCGGACTCCTCGCTCCCACAGTGTGTGATTGACGACATCGGCGGTGTACTGTGGCTTCAGAATTAGCAGCGAGAAATGAGGAAGCCTGAAATGACTGCCAAACCCGCAAGCGTCCCCGATGTCTCTTTGGAAGCGGCGAGCCGCTTCGTCGCCGCATCGGGATTCGTTATTGACGAGATCTCGGATGCCCGATTGACCGGCCATGTCGACCTTGGCGAGGATCACTTCACCCCCTGGGGAGTAGTCCACGGCGGCCTCTACACCACCATTGTCGAATCGGCAGGCAGCGTCGCGGCTAGCCAGGCGGTCGCGGAGCGTGGACAGTATGCCGTCGGCGTGCATAATGCCACCGATTTCCTGCGGCCTTCTAGCGGCGGACGTGCCTCGGTCGAGGCCGAAGCTCTCCAACAGGGACGTACCCAGCAGCTGTGGCAGGTCGTCATCACCGACGACGCGACCTCCAAGGTGCTGGCGCGCGGACAGCTGCGACTGCAAAACGTGCCCCTGCCGGACTCCGACCAGAGCTGACCGGCATCCGAAGTCACTATGAACAGATTGGAACTTGCTACATGAGCGCGCACACGTCAGAAAGAGCTACTCTCGTCCGTTGGGAAGACCCGCAGGTGGGCCTGGCCCAGTTGCCGACACTGGACGGCATCGACTTCATGAAGAAAATGACCGCCGGGGAGCTCCCGAACGCACCGATCGCGAATCACATCAACATGGAGCTAACCGAAGTCGCGCACGGTTTGGTTGCCTTCCAGGGCATGCCGGACGAATCCCACTACAACCCGATCGGAATGGTGCACGGCGGCTTCGTGTGCACGCTGCTCGACTCGGCGCTCGGCTGTGCTGTCCACACGACGCTGCCGGAAGGCACCGGGTACACATCCATTGAAATCAAGACCAACTTCCTGCGACCGGTCAGTGCTGATAGCGGCCCCTTGACCTGCACAGGTCGCGTCGTCAAACCCGGGCGTCGAGTTGCGTTTGCTGAGGGGGAGATCGTCGACGTGAACGGTAAGACTGTCGCGAGCGCCACGGGCTCGCTACTGATCTTCCCATTGGAGTCCGCCGGGTGATGCGGCGGCATTTGCCCTGACTCAGGCGCCGATATGCTGCTCTCGGAGTTCCGCCATCCTCGCGTCCAGGGTGGAAGCATCTGTTGAGCGCGCCAAATCCGGCTGGTGCTCGGCTGTTGTAGAGTCGATGAGGATGCCGACTCGAGCCAGTTGCACCATCAGCGGAATCGTCTGCAGCCCCAGTTCGGTCAGCGAGTATCTGCCTTGTTTCCCAAGCAGCGCATCAGCCTTGGTCAAAAACCCGGCTTCCGTCAGATCGGTGAGCCGCCTCGATAGTACGGGGGCACTGATCCCCTCGGCGTTAGCCGTGAGTAGTTCTCGGAAACTGCGCCGGTCGTGAAGTGCGACGTCCCTGAGGATCACCAGACTCCACTGATCTCCAAGCATCTCAAAGGCCCGGTTACCAGCTATCGTTACTCGTCGTCCTCCCGCTTTTCGGCAACCTGTCCGATCAGTTCGGCCGCAGGCTCGTGATGATCTGGGGTATGGGGCTGGTGACCGTCTCGGCGCTCGTCTTCGCTGTCGCGCCGAATGTGGCGTTCCTCTTCGTGGGACGTGTGCTGCAAGGGGCTGGTTCCGGTCTGGCGATGAGTGCAGCGACGGCCTCGCTGGTCGAGAACAACACCGCGGCCAATCCAAGATTCGCTAGCTCACTAGCGACCGTGGCATCGGCCACCGGCCTCACGCTCGCTCTGGTACTCAGCGGAGTGTTCGCTCAATTCGTGCCCATGCCTCTGGTCTGGAGCTACATCATTCTGCTTGCGTTGGCTCTCGCAGCAGCGGTCGCCCTCGCCTTGGCGCCTGACGACCGGCCTGCCGACTCCCGACGGTGGCGGCCCCAGGTTTTGCGACTCCTTCCAGAACTACGGCTGACCTTCTCGGTCGCGACGTTATCCGTAGCACTTGCCTATTGCGTCGGGGCGATCTTCCTCTCACTCGGTGCACACATGCTCGATCAGTTCGTCCAGACTCCCGGCGCCGCCATGGTCGGTATGCTGTTGGCTTGCTCATCCGGAGCCATCGGTGTCACAGCACTGCTGCTGTCACGAGTACCGGCACACATCTCAGTGCGACTCGGGGCGATTCTGACCATACTCAGCCTCGCACTGATGACCGCTGCTGTAGTGTTCGGGTCCATTGTGCTGTTTCTGGTCTGGTGCATCGTCGGCGGAGTCGCCTACTCCTTCGCGTTCTCCGGCGGGCTCGGCATCATCAACCACACAGCTCCCGTCGAGCACCGTGGTGCGACGCTGTCCCTGCTCTACTTAGTTGCCTACGCACTCCAGGCAGCCACTGCAATCGGTATTGGTGCACTGGCCACGGCCACTACTACTACAGTCGCTTTTATTTTTGGTGGTGTCGGCGGTTTAATCGGACAGTGCTGAAATGTCGTGTTAATTCTGTCGTATGAGTGAGAATATTGGTGT